>DXDC01000057.1 GCA_019115685.1 Candidatus Agrococcus pullicola | reverse complement strand
CGCGTTGATGGAGGTTTCGTGTGCACGCTCGACATTGCTGGGATCGAGCCGCAGCGTGTCTCCGTCGACTTCCACGACGACGCCGTAGACCTCGAGCAGCCCGCGCACCACCTTGACGTCGCTGATCTCGGGCACGCTGCGCAGTTCGCTGGGCGTGTGACCCAACAGGGAGGCGACCATCGCCTTGGTGACGAGGTTCTTGGCTCCCTTCATCTGCAGGCGACCGTGGATGGGTTTGCCACCCCGAACGCGAATTGCGTCCGCCGTCATACCGACGGACGCTGCCGAGAGCGTTGCGAATTCTTGTGTGTTCACGCTTACTTCCTGACGCTGACTATACGTTGGCGGACGAGTCCCGGATGGGGAGTGTGGTCGGCATCCATCGGGGACGCCGCTTTTCGAACTCGTCGATGGCCGCTTCATTCTGTAACGTCAAAGCGATGTCGTCCAATCCCTCGAGCAGTCGCCAGCGCGTGTAGTCGTCGATTTCGAATCCGAAGCTCTCGGCCCCGGCGGTGACGGTGCGGGCAGTCAGATCAACCGTTACTTCCGTACCGGGGTTCGCATCCGCGAGGGCCCACAGGCTTTCCACCTGGCTGTCGGTGATCTTGCCCGTGAGCAGCCCCTGCTTGCCGGAGTTGCCGCGGAAGATCTCACCGAATCGCGGGCTCAGCACCGCGGTGATACCGAAGTCCCGCAGCGCCCACACCGCGTGTTCGCGGCTGGATCCGGTTCCGAAATCTGGCCCTGCCACCAGGATGCCGCCGTGCTTGTACGGCTCCTGGTTCAGCACGAAGTCCGGGTCTTGCCGCCAGCCGTGGAAGAGTGCGTCGTCATAGCCGGACTTCGTCACTCTCTTGAGGAATACCGCTGGGATGATCTGGTCCGTGTCGACATTCGAGCGCCGCAACGGGACGATCGGGCCGGTCAGTTTCGTGATCTTTTCCATGGTCTAGACCTCCTCGCCCTTCGCCGCCGCAACCGCACGTTCAAGTTCGTCATGCTCGAGATCCCAGGGGCTCGAGAGCGTGCCCCGAATCGCGGTGGCCGCAGCCACGAGCGGCGAGACCAGGTGCGTACGTCCGCCCTTCCCCTGGCGTCCCTCGAAGTTGCGGTTCGAGGTCGATGCGCAGCGCTCGCCCGGCTGCAGCTGATCCGGGTTCATACCGAGACACATGGAGCAACCCGCGAAACGCCACTCGGCGCCGAAATCCTTGAAGATCTTGTCGAGCCCTTCGGCTTCGGCCTCGAGGCGCACGCGTGCCGAGCCGGGAACCACCATGACGCGCAGACCCTCGGCCTTCTTCTTGCCTTCGATAATGGTTGCCGCGGCACGGAGATCCTCCATGCGCGAGTTCGTGCACGAGCCGATGAAGACCGTGTCGACTTTGATGTCCTTCAGCTTGGTACCCGGTTCGAGGTCCATGTACTCGAGTGCCCGCTCCGCGGCTGCCCGGTCGACGGGGTCGCTGAAACTCTCGGGCTCGGGAATCCTGTCGTTCAGCGACACTCCCTGCCCCGGATTCGTACCCCAGGTTACGAACGGCTCGAGCTCGTTCGCGTCGATGTCGACCTCCGCATCGAACGTAGCGCCCTCATCGGTGCGCAATGTCTTCCAGTACTCGAGCGCTTCGTCCCAGGCGTCACCCGTCGGCGCGTGGTCACGACCCTTGAGGTAGGCGAACGTCGTCTCGTCCGGAGCGACCATCCCCGCGCGGGCGCCGGCCTCGATCGACATGTTGCAGATCGTCATACGTCCCTCGACTGACAGCGCACGAATCGCACTGCCACGGTACTCGAGCACGTAGCCGGCTCCCCCGCCGGTTCCAATCTTCGCAATCACAGCCAGGATGATGTCTTTCGCCGTCACGCCCGGGCGCAGCTCGCCTTCGACATTGATCGCCATCGTCTTGAACGGTTTCAGCGGCAGCGTCTGGGTCGCCATGACGTGCTCGACCTCGCTCGTGCCGATGCCGAATGCCATCGCCCCGAATGCACCGTGCGTCGACGTGTGCGAGTCACCGCAGACCACGGTGATGCCCGGCATCGTCAGCCCCAACTGCGGCCCGACGATGTGGACGATGCCTTGCTCCTTGTCACCGAGCGAGTGGATGCGCACGCCGAACTCTTCGACGTTCTCACGGAGTGTGCGGATCTGTTTCGCACTCGTGGGGTCCTGGATCGGTTTGTCGATATCCAGTGTCGGTGTGTTGTGGTCTTCCGTAGCGATCGTCAGGTCGACACGACGCAGCGGTCGGCCGGCCTGTCGAAGGCCGTCGAACGCCTGCGGGCTCGTCACCTCGTGGATGAGCTGAAGGTCGATGTAAATAAGATCGGGGGCACCATCTTCGCCTTTTACCACGACGTGGTCGTCCCACACCTTCTCCGCGAGTGTCTTCGCCATGTAAACCTCCAAGAACTGTCTTCTCAGTCTATTGCTTGCCACGGCGAGGGTCGCACTCCATGGGAGGACTCTCACAACCTCACCGGTTCGGGCTCCCCATAGCGCTGAAGCCGTGCACGTGATGAGATGGGGGCGTGACAAAGACACCAGTGCGAGTTGCAGTGACGGGCGGGGCAGGGCAGATCGGCTATTCGCTGCTGTTCAGGATCGCGAGCGGAGAGATGCTGGGGCCGGACCAGCCTGTCGAGCTGCGGATCCTCGAAGTCCCGCAAGCGATGGAGAGACTCGAGGGCGTGGTCATGGAGTTGCAGGACAGCGCCTTCCCGCTGATGACCGGCATCGATACGTCCTCGGATGCGCGCACGGCGTTCGCAGGGGCGCACCACGCTCTGCTCGTCGGATCGAAACCGCGAGGGCAGGGGGAAACACGCGCCGACCTGTTGCGAGCGAACGCGGCGATCTTCGCCGAGCAGGGCAAGGCGTTGGCGTCCGCTGCGGATGAGGACGTTCGGGTTACCGTGACCGGGAATCCCGCCAACACGAACGCAATGACCACGATCGCCGTGGCCGGCGGCATCGACGCTCGTCGCGTCACTGCGTTGACGCGCTTGGATCATGACCGCGCGATCGCGCAGCTTGCGACGAAGACAGGCAGTACCGCGGGTGACGTGCGCCGCATGATCGTCTGGGGCAACCACTCCGATACCCAAGTTCCCGACATCGCCCACGCGACCGTAGCGGGGCGAGCGGCCAGCGAACTCGTCGAAGAGGAGTGGGTGATCGAGAGTTTCCGCCCGACCGTTGCCAAACGCGGTGCTGCCATCATCGCCGCCCGAGGGGCATCTTCGGCAGCCTCCGCTGCGAATGCGACGTTGCGCCATGTTCGTGACTGGGCGCTCGGCACCCCCGAAGGAGACTGGGTTTCGATGTCGGTCGTTTCAGACGGCTCCTACGGCGTTCCGGCCGGGCTGGTCTCATCGTTCCCCGTCACCTGCCGGAACGGCGAGTGGAGCATCGTGCAGGGCCTCGACGTATCGGATTCGACTCGGGCCGCTATCGCCCGCTCCGCAGAGGAGCTCGCCGCCGAGCGCGACGCTGTGCGTGAGCTCGGACTGTTCTGAATCCGGCGCTCGCCCCTAACCCACCGGTCACCCCCGTGCCCTTTCTCGGTCAATACGCGCAATCAACGCAATAATTCCGATGAGTCTTCGTATAGACCGAGAATCGGCACGGGGACGGAGGGGGCGCGAAACTAATATGCAGCAGCGGCCGCACGCGCTGCTGCGCGCAACCAGTGGCCGGGGTCTTCGAGCGCGGATGCGGCGCTGCCCGCGATCTCGCTCAGCGAGTAGACGGGGCATCCCGGGTCGGCATCCACGGCCCCGGCTATCACTATGCAGTCCGCGTTGTGCTTCTCGGCGAGCTGCAGCGCGTTGCCGACGACCTTGCCGTCGCGCGATTGGTTGTCGAATCTCCCCTCGCCCGTGATGACGAGATCGGCGCTGGCGGTCGCTTCCGTCAGGCCCGTGCATTCGGCGATTGCGCTGGAGCCGCTCTCGATCCTCGCACCCCACGCCAGGAGCGCGAAGCCGACGCCGCCCGCAGCCCCGGCGCCCGGTGATCCCGGATTGGCATCAGCCGTCCCGGGCCTCGACCGCACTTGCTCGCTCCAGACCCGTAGCCGCTCCTCAAGTGTTCGCACATCCTCTTCGCTCGCACCCTTTTGCGGTCCGAACACTGCAGCCGCGCCGTTCGACCCGAGCAAGGGGTTCGTTACGTCGCTCAGCACCGTCGCGCCGCCGGCCGGAGGGCGCCTGGCCGCTAGCGCGTCAAGCACTGGTGCCCCTCCGTCCGTGGACGCAGATCCGCCGATGCCCACGATGAGCTTCGAGGCGCCGGCATCGATTGCATGCGCCATAACCTCGCCGAGTCCGCGTGAGGTGGCGCCCAGCGGATCGTGGCGTGCCATCATGGGCAGCCCTGAGACACTAGCCATCTCGATGACCGCTGTTCCGTCCGGAAGCCGCAGCCACTCGCCCTCAACGGGTCGACCGTCCGGGCCGGTAACAGACCCCACCGCGATCCGTTCGCTGCCGGGATGCGAGGCCTCCAGAGCGTCGAGTGTGCCTTCGCCGCCGTCGGCTTGCGGCAGGAGGCGCACGCAATCATCACGACGAGCCGAGAGCCAGCCGCTTCGTATCGCTTCGGCCACGGATGAGGCGTCCATCGAACCTTTGAACGAATCCGGTGCGACGAGGACCTTCGTCATGACGCTGTGTCGTGACGACCGACGTCCGGCAGTACGATGCCCGCGATCCGATAGCTGTCCAGATCCGGGTTGCCTTCTTCGAGATCATTGCCGTCTTCATCCCGGTTTCGCGACGAGTATCGATCAATGACCGCGAGGATCTCATCGATACACGACTGGGCTTCCTCAAAGGTCAGCCGCGCGCTCGAGATGGTGACGGTCCCTCTGCCGAAATTCTCTCTCCCTGCACCGCCGTAGTCCTGTGCGATCCACCCCGAACGGATCCACTCGATCGCCGCAAGCCCGACCTGGTCGACTGCTCCTCGATAGCCGTCCGGCTGCCCTTCCGCATCGACGCGGATCGGCAACTCGCGCTGCGGCATCCGCCACACGCGGTCGCGGCGATCGCGCGCCAGCTCGGGAGCGTCCTCGATCAGTCCGGCCTTCGCGAGAATTCTGAGGTGGTAACTCATGGAGTTCGCTGCCACTCCGAGAGCTTCGGCGAGGTCGGCGGCGCGAGCGCTCTCCCTGTGTCGCAAGAACTGAATAATGTCGATGCGAACGGGATGGGACATCGCCCGCAGCGCATCCTTGCTGGCGTATTCCGGGGTAGTCTCGTCGGCTCCCATGCGACCAGTGTAGGCAGTTGCGCGATATACGCAAAATAAATTGCGCACTATCTATTGCGCAATTTTATTTGCACATCTAAGCTGTCGGACATGAGAAACAGCAAGCGCACACGAGTGCGCGGCGACCATTTCGGCCCGTATCTGAGCACGCTCTTCAGTCCGGGAAGTGCCCCGGAGGACTTCATCAGGACGCCGAACCAGGACAGCCCTCGACGATGACCAACCCGGCTCCTCCCAGCTCAGCGACCCCGCAGGAGACGCCGCTGCGGAAGAACGCAGAGTATGTATGGTGGCTGAGCGGTGAGATCATGCTCAGCATCGGCGCCGGTATCGGCCTGTTCGCCTCCCCCCTGATCGCGCTCCTGGTAACGGGTTCGGCATCCGCAGCGGGGATCGTCGGCCTCCTGGGCGGGATCGGTTCGATCGCCGGGATGCTGCCGGGCGGGATTATGACCGATCGCTACGACCGCAAGCTGCTCGTCATCACCGGCGGGCTCCTCGGCCTGGCCGTCAAGGGGCTGTTCATCGCGGTGCTGCTGTTCGGCGATGCCGGTATGTGGACGCTTGGCGCGATCGCGTTCATCGACCAGCTGCGAGGGGCGCTGTTCGAGCCGGCTTCGACGGCGATGCTGCGGCAGATCGTCACGCGCAAACAGCTCCCCACCGCTGTCTCGGTGAATCAGGGGCGGGATGCCGCGGTCGAGCTCGGCAGCGGGCCGGCAGGCGGGGTGCTCCTCGGCCTGGGCATCGCTTTCCCCGTTATCGCGCAGCTGCTCGGCCATATCGGCAGCCTCGCGATGACGCTGCTGCTGCGCGACG
>DXDC01000056.1 GCA_019115685.1 Candidatus Agrococcus pullicola | reverse complement strand
CACGCTCTCCGACCGCTCTTCTCCTTCTTTCAAGCGCGTGCGCTTCCCGTCGGAATCTTTGCCTCCTCCGGTGACTTCGAAGGCACACTGCTCCTCAACCCACGCGTCTACAGCCGCATCGAGCTTGCGCTCAAGGACGTGCAGGACTTCTTAGCCTGAGGGCAGCCGAAGGAGGGGGGCATTCTCGGTTCTGCAAGCTCGTTCCCGCGTTGGCGAAGGAAGTCGGCAGACTCTTCGCCTTCCACCGATCCGCGAACTACACCCTTCCGCGCGATCAGGAGATCTTCTCGCCGGCCGATCAGAGCTCAGTCGACTCCGGCTCCCAGTCTCCGGGTCGCCTCCTGCGCCGCCGTCAGGACAGCATCGAGCAGTTCGTCCTGATTCGCCATCCAACGCGTCGACGGCAGGACGAGGCCGACGGCACCGAACACCGCGCCCGCGTGGTCGAAGAAGGGCGCGCCGATGCTGACGATGCCCGGACTGTGATCCGCGTCGATGGCCCACCCCACGTTGCGCACCTGGGCGAGGTCGTCATGAATACGCGCCACCAGATCGTCCGCGGCACTCTCCGATCCGACCTCCGCCCGCTGCTGCTCGATGGCCGCTTCCCTGATCGCCGGATCCGCGTAGGCGAGCACCGCCTTGCCGGATGCCCGCTTCACCTCGTTCCCAGCCAGACCGACGTAGAGTCCGGCGACACGCAGCGGCTGGGAGCCTTCGACCAGCACCCGGAGGATGACATTGCGGCCTTCGAGGATCGACAGGAAAGCCGTCTCCGCCGTGCGGTCACGCAACGCAGAGACGACCGAGGAGAGGTGCTCGTTGACATCGAACCCCAGCTGGTAGGCACGGAAGAGTGCGCCGACGTTGAAACCCAAACGCAGCGTGCCATCATCCCGGCGCTCGAGATATCGGCGTGCCAGCAGCGTCCGCATCAAGTGATAGCACGTGGTGAGATTCAGGCCGAGCCGCTCGGACACCTCACGGACTGTGGGCGGTGACGAACAGGTTGCAACGATCTCCAAGAAGCTGAGCGCACGCTCCACGGTCTGCAGAGTCTGCGGCGGCCGGTCGGCAGCATCGGGCTTCATCATCCGACCGTAACATCACGCCCGTCCCTTCTCGGAGCACACCCCACCCCACACATTTCACTATTTGCAATCAATATCACATATTGACAAATCGCTTGAGAGCGGCGAACATGGACCACACATCCACCGCCCGACCACAGAACGATCAATGATGACCCCCCAAGTCACCGACGCCACCGCATCCGGGAGTTGCCAGTCCGGCATCAGCCTCCTCGCTGCAGGCGCTCCCGGTCCGCGTCTGCGGCATCTGCGGCGAGCCCCCGCACGCAGGGCGTCGCACCATGCTCGCGTTCGCCCCTCCCAGTCCCTCACCGACCACCCATCGATTGCTGAGATCACCCATGTCTGAAACCGTCGCCCAGGTCATCGCGCGCTCACTGCATCGCCACGGCGTGCGCACGATCCTCGCCCAGAGCAACCCGACCGAGCTCCTGCTCGCGGCCGAGGGGATCGGCATGAGGCAGATTCTCTATCGCACCGAGAACGCGGGTGGCGCGATGGCAGACGGGTTCGCCAGGGTCTCGGGACAGATCGCCGTCGTCGCCGCGCAGAACGGCCCGGCCGCCACCCTGCTCGTGGCGCCGATGGCCGAAGCTCTCAGCGCCTCGATACCCATGCTGGCTCTCGTTCAGGAGGTGCCGTCGAAGAACCGAGACCGCAACGCCTTTCAGGAGATCGACCACTTCGCGCTCTTCGACGGCGTCTCGAAGTGGACCAGGCGCATCGACGACCCGTCGCGTGTCGAGGACAACATCGACCTTGCGCTGACCGCCGCAACAAGCGGCCGGCCCGGACCCGTCGTGCTGCTGCTACCGCGCGACGTCCTCGGGATGACCGCGATCCCCGCCCGGTTCCCGCGCACCAGACAGCTCGGTTCCTACCCGCTGGACCGACCGCGTCCCGACTCCGAGTCCGTGCAGACCGCTGCCGTGCTTCTCGCGCAGGCGAAGTCCCCCCTTATCGTCGCGGGAGGGGGCGTCGTGGCCTCGGGCGCATCGGCAGCGCTCGCCGACCTCGCCGAGGTCGCGCACATCCCCGTGGTGACCACGAACATGGGCAAGGGTGCGTTCGACGAGTCGGCACCCCTCTCGCTCGGCGTCGCGGCGAACATCACCGGCGAGCGCGGCCCGGCGCACTTCCATCTGCCCCTCATCAACCAGGCCGACGTCGTTCTTCTCGTCGGGACACGCACGAACGAGAACGGCACGGAAGGGTGGTCGCTCACCTCACCTGACGCGACGTACATCCACATCGACGTCGACCCGATCGAGGTCGGTCGCACCTATGAGTCGATTCGCCTGCTGGGCGACGCGCGTGCAGCCCTCACGGACCTCGCGGCGGTACTCGGCTCCTTGGACCTTGACGTTCGTCGATCCCAGGGCGACAAGCTGCGCGCGACCATCGCCGAGGGGCGACGACGTCACCATGAGACGACCGCGGCATTACGCGCCTCGGAGAACATCCCGGTGGCGCCGGAGCGCCTCTTCGCGGAGTTGGGACGGCTGCTGCGACCGGATGACATCGTGGTCGCCGATGCCAGCTACTCCTCCTTCTGGGTGTCCAGCACGTTGGCCGCCACCGCTCGCGGCCCGCGGTTCGTCCTACCGCGGGGCATCGCCGGACTCGGGTGGGGGCTGCCGATGGCTCTGGGAGCGAAGCTCGCCGCGCCGGAACGTCGCGTGATCGCCGTCGTCGGCGACGGCGGGTTCGCACACGTGTGGGCCGAGTTGGAGACCGCGGTGCGGGAGAGGCTTCCTGTGGTGGTCGTCATACTCAACAACGCGGTGCTCGGTGCTCAGCGACACGCGGAGAACGCGGTCTTCGGCAGCACGACCACCGGAGTCGCGTTCGCCCCGGTCGACCACGCTGCCGTCGCGATCGCCGCAGGCGCTCGCGGACAGGTGGTCGAGCGGCCCGCAGACCTCGCCCCCGCCGTGGCAGAGGCCCTCGAGGCGGGAGAAACCGTCGTCCTCGACGTGCTGGTTGATCCCGACGCCTTCCCTCCCGTGCGCGCTTGGGACGCTCATCTCGACAGACTGAACCGGCCGCTGCCCCCGTCGCGTCCCCGCGCGGTCGCCCTCGACGAGCACTCGACCGAGTGATCAGCCACCCATCACCACCGTTCCACCATCTCAATGAGGAGTGATTCCATGATTATCGACACCGGCGAACGAGAGCTTCCCCCCGTCCTCTGCCTGCATTCCCTGTTCCTCGATCCGCGTGCATTCGATGACCTCATCAGTGCCGGCGCTGGACGGTTCCGCTTCATCGCCCCTGAGTTCCTCGGGCAGGGCAGCCGCACCGACGCGGCGACGTCGACCGTGACGATGGACGCCTGCGCCGATGACGTGCTCGGCCT
>DXDC01000055.1 GCA_019115685.1 Candidatus Agrococcus pullicola | reverse complement strand
ATCGGTGTTCACGAAAATACTCAGGTGCAGGTGCACCGCGAAGACCTCCGCGCCGCCCGCACCCGTGCCGCCCATCGTGCCGACCTGCTGCCCGGCCTGCACGCTCTGCCCCTGCGAGACGCCGATCGAGTGCAGATGGCCGTAGTAGCTGTAGAGTCTGTCGCCATCTACAACACCGTGGTCGACGACGACACCGTGCCCGCTCGTGAACGGAATGGTTGCCGAGTCGGCGTTGCCATTGCCGGTTCCAGTCCGCAGGACGGTACCGTCGGCGATCGAATAGACCGGGTCGCCGGCTACGCCGAGTTGCGAGGGGGAATAGTCCGTGCCGTTGTGCGGATGGCCGTTGCGGTCGGCCAGGAAGTCTTGACCGGGCAGGTGGTTGCCGATGACGTTCGTGTCCAGCGGGGAGCTGAACTGCCCCGACGCCGCATCGGCCGCAGTGGGCTGCGCGGATGCGATGCCGACGAGGGAAACCGCGGCCGCGAGGGCGATGGTCAGCCCCGCGGCTCTCCTTGTCTTCGTTGCCATATGCAATGCTCCTGGATATCGAGGGCGGAACCTCCGCCACCACCAGGCAAGCGAATGCGGCAGGCACCAGCAAGGGGAGTCCATCCCCTTGTGCTGCAGCTGTTGCGCCGCTAACGCGCGCGCGAACTCTGACTAACCGCTTTGACGCACGTAGGCCAGCTGTGCGCGAACCGTGGCTTCGACGGCCGGCAGCAGCCTGCTATCGACATCCGAGTACACCGCGTTGACGATGACTTCCAGCGCCTCGTCCTCCTCGGCGCGCACGTTCGCGGCCGCGAGCGCTCTGCGCACCTGATCGAGCCGCTCGAGTCTGTGGTCGCGGTACTCGCGCGCGATCCGCTCGATCGACGGCAGCTCATCGCCGTGAGCCGGGAACACGGGCAGCTCACCCAGCCGCTCCAGGCGGTCGAGCGAGCTCAGGAACGCGGCGAGGTCGCCATCGGGATCCGCGATCACGGTCGTACCGCGGCCGAGTACGGTATCGCCGGTCAGCACTCCCTCGGGCGTCACGAACGACACGGAATCGGCGGTGTGGCCGGGCGTCGCCAGCACGCGCACACCGCCGGGCAGCTCTTCGCCATCGGCAAGAGGAGGCGCGCTCCGGCACCAGGCGGCATCGAGGGCGCGCACGGGAGCGCCCGTCCGAGCGTGCACCTCGTCGACGGCCTCGGTGTGGTCGACGTGGTGATGCGTGACCAGCACGAGGCGCACATCCCGATCGCAGACGGCCTCAACATGGCTTTCGATCAGCGGGCCGGGGTCGACGACGATGCCCTCGTCGAGCACCCACGTGTTCGTGCCATCGAGCGTCATCGGGCCGGGGTTCGGAGCAAGGATGCGCGAGATGGCCATGTCTGCACCGTACTACAGTGATTCCGTGCCCGCCCAGACCCCGAAACAGCTCGACCGTCGCATCGTGGCACTCGCCCTCCCCGCGCTGGGAGCGCTCATCGCCGAGCCCGCCTTCCTGCTCCTCGACACCGCGCTCATCGGCCACCTCGGGGCCGAGGAGCTCGCCGGGATCGGCATCGGGCAGGTCGTGCTGCACACGATAACCGGGCTGCTGATCTTCCTCGCCTACGCGACGACCCCGCGCGTGGCGCGCCTGCTCGGTTCAGGCAACAGACCCGCCGCGATCCAAGCGGGCCTCGACGGCATTTGGCTCGCGCTCGGTGTTGGCGTGCTGCTGCTGGTGTTCATCCCGCTCGCGCACCCGATCACATCGGTCTTCGGAGCCGAGGATCGCGTTACGCATCTCGGCAGCAGCTACCTCGCGATCTCGGTGCTCGGGCTGCCGGCGATGCTCATGGTGCTCGCCGCCACCGGGCTCTTGCGGGGGCTGCAGGACACGAAGACACCGCTCGTCGTCGCGACCATCGGGTTCGCTGCGAACGGCGCGATGAGCGTACTGTTCATCTACGGGTTCGGCTGGGGCGTACCCGGCAGCGCGATCGGCACCGTGATCGCGCAGTGGGGCATGGCTGCGTTCTTCATCTGGTTCTCGATGCGGGAGGCCCGACGTAACGGCATTTCGATCTGGCCGACCGCTCGCGGGGTTCGCGCATCGATCGGGTTCGGCGGCTGGCTGTTCCTGCGCGCACTGTGGCTGCGGCTCGCGCTCCTGGCGACGACATTCATCGCCACGAGCGCCGGAACCGAGGTGCTCGCGGCGACGCAGATCGCGTTCACGCTGTTCTCGACACTGGCGTTCGCGCTCGACGCGCTCGCCATCGCCGGCCAGGCGATGATCGGGAAGGCGCTCGGCGCATCCGACCCGGAAGAGACGAGGGCGATAACCCGCAGGCTCATCCGCTGGGGCGTGTGGTGCGGCGTGATCGTCGGCGTACTGCTCGCCGCATCCTCGCCGGTGCTCGGCTTCGTGTTCACCTCCCACGACGGCGTGCTGGCGATTCTGCCGTGGGCGCTGCTCGCGCTGGCGATCGGGCAGCCGGTCGCGGGGGTCGTGTTCGTACTCGACGGCGTGCTCATCGGGGCAGGGGATGCCCGCTACCTGGCGTGGACGGGCATCGTAAACCTCGGCGTCTACCTGCCGCTGCTCGCCCTGGCGCTCTTCGCAGGTGCGGACTCCGTCGCGCTGCTGACGATTTGGGCCGCGTTCAGCCTGGGATACCTGGGGGCCAGACTCGTGACGCTTGTTCTGCGAGCGCGCGGCGACCGGTGGATGGTGCTGGGCGCCTAAGGTGCCTCGCGCACGGGGACTTCTCGTGCCGCTGCGACGATCGCCTCCCTGGCCAGCACCACTGCGGCATCGGGAGTGGCGCCTGCCGCCCGAGTGGCAACGTGGAGGGTGTTCACCGGCGCAGTCTCCGGTTCACCCAGTTCGATCAGCGCACCCGACTCGAGGTGCTCTCGAACCAGGTAGTCGGGGAGTACGGTCATACCCGCGCCGTCCAGCGCGAGCCGGAGCAGGGTTCGCGGATCCGGAGCGATCGCCCGCGCTGTGAGACCGTACGGGTGTCGTTCGAAGACCCCGCGCCAGTAGCCGCGGATAAGCGGCAGCTCCGGCCCCTGGGCGATGACGGGCACCGCATCCAGGTCGTCCTCGGCCTCCTCTGCCCAGACCGGATTGCCGACGAGGACGAGCTCCTCTTCGTAGATGGGTTCGGACGACAGCTCGGCTCCGTTCACGGGGACGGTGCCGATGAGCACGTCGATGACGCCGGCACGGAGGTCGCCGATCAGTTCCTCCGTCTGCCCGAACCTGGTCACGACTCGCAGGTCGTCTGGGAGCGCCTCCATAAGCCGCGGCAGAATCATCTCCGACAGGAACTCAGCTGGGCCACCCACGAACACCGAACGAGTGCTCGCCTCGGATTCGCGGTGCAGGGATGCCGCACCCGCGAGCGCATCGATCGGACCGGCGACCCGAGTCGCGAGTTCCAGACCTCGTTCGGTAGGGCGCACCCCGAAGGAGCCGCGCTCGAGCAGTCTGCGCCCGAGACTCCGCTCGAGCCGTGCGACCTGTTCCGAAACGGAAGACCGCGCTAGGCCCAGTTCATCGGCTGCGGCCGAGAACGATCCCGCCCGGAGCACGACGATGAACACTCGCAGCGCATCCCACGAGCCAGCTCCGACCATCGATCTACCTCCCGCACCTGAATAACCGCGCACGGTTGCGCGAAACAGTGCTCTGCTCGGCATGTTCCCCCACTCGAGTGAACGGCACGTGAATGAACGACCGGCGGAGGCGATCGCGCCCGGTCGATCAGATGCCCTCGGCGAACACGCAGCGAAACGCTCTACCCTGCTGTGAACGAGAACGCCTCGAAACGGAAGAGGAGCGAGCCATGACACGGTACGTGGTGACATTCGACACATCTGACTTCTCGGTGCTGCGCAGCGATGCACCCGACATGCTCAGCGCAGAAGGGTTCTCGACCGACACCTACTTCCCTCGCTTGGGGATCGGCGTCGTCGATAGCGAGCCCGATCGGATGGAGTCGTTCCGCTCTCGATGCCGCGAGCGGAACCGGCCGATGCAGTTCACGCCGGAGCTCACGTACTACGCCATCACCGACCCGGCACCCGGTGACGGCGAGGTGACGTGGGGGCTGCAGGCGATCGGGATCGCTTCGGCACAGGAACAGGGCCTCGCGGGAGCCGGGGTCCGCATCGCCGTACTCGACACGGGATTCGAGGCCGACCATCCCGACTTCGCCTCTCGCTCCGTCGTCGCGGAGTCGTTCATCCAGGGGGAAGGACCGGAAGACGCGCACGGCCACGGCACGCACTGCATCGGCACCGCGGCAGGGCCCTGGACGACGGATGCCGGGCCAGGCTACGGGGTCGCACCGGAGGCGGAAATCTACTCCGGCAAAGTCTTGGGCAATGACGGCACGGGCTCGGACACCTCGATCCTCGCCGGCATCGACTGGGCCTTGCAGCACGAATGCCAGGTGATCTCGATGTCGCTGGGAGCGGACGTTCGAGAAGTGCACCCGCCCTACGTCGCGGCCGGACGTCGCGCGCTCGAGCTCGGCTCGCTCATCATCGCCGCGGCCGGAAACAATGCGCAACGCAGCGCCGGCAACCCCGGCTTCGTCGGAGCGCCGGCGAACAGTCCGCACATCATGGCGATCGCAGCGGTAGACTCCGAGCTGCGGGTTGCGGACTTCTCGGCGAGATCACTGCCGCACGAGGGCGGCGAAGTGGATCTTGCCGCACCGGGGGTGTACATCCATTCCTCCTGGGTCGGGCAGGAGCGATACCGTACGATCAGCGGTACCTCGATGGCGACGCCGCACGTGTCCGGCATCGCCGCGCTGATCAGCGGCAGCACGGGAGCACGAGGCCAGGAGCTGTGGGATGCTCTCATCGAGTACGTCGAGCCGATCGACGGTGAATCTGCGGAGGATGTGGGCGCGGGGCTGGCAAAGGTTCCCGCTGAGGAGTAAAGCCGATGAGCGACCAAGCACGGGAGTGGATCCTCACCGTCGATGATCAGCACCTAGACCGGCTCGACGAGATCGTGGCCGCGCTCGAAAGCGCCGGGCTGTACATCGACAGGGTGCTGACCACGCTCGGTCAGATCGCCGGGCACACAGATGCCGAGGATGCGCGGGATGCGATAAGTGCTCGAGCCTCGTTCGCTGCGGTGACGGGCATCTCAACGGTGGATGCCGTGCAACACTTCGGTGTCGCGCCTCCGGATGAGGAAGTTCAGTGACACGGTGACAATCTGCAGCTCCAGACGGTTTTTATGGGCCGAGATGGCGTCTCAACCCATAAAAACCGTCTGAGCTGTCGTGTCACTGCACTTCGCACAGCTGCATTACATTTGCAACACACTTCACTACACTGGTGACATGAGCGCAACAGTCAACGTACGTCTTCCCGAACACATGGTCGAGTTTCTCGACGGACTCGTACGCAGGGGCATTGTGCCGAACCGGACAGCGGCCATAAGCGCAGCTATCGAGCGAGAGATCCGTGCTCGGCAAGCGATGAGCGACGTCGAGGCACTGCAACAACACGGCCCACAAGACGATCTCGACGAACTCGTTGCTTGGTCGACCGACCGTGCCGTGATCCAGGATTGACCGGCATGCGGGAAATCTGCCTCGCTCACCTCGATAAGACGCGCCCGGTTGTGGTGCTGACGCGCCATATCGCGCGGGAAGCGATGACCAAAGTGACCGTCGCCCCGATCACCTCTACGATCAAGGGGTTGTACAGCGAGGTTCGTCTGGACACTGCAAACGGTCTTGATGGCGCCTGCGTGGCTTCGATCGACAACACGGTCACGATTCCGTCAGCTCGACTGGGCAAAGCGATCGGCTACCTTCTGCCCGAGCAAGAGCGCGCACTCGCTGACGCGATTGTGTCGGCTTTCGATCTAGAGCTGCCGTTGATTCGCTAACGGGCTCGTCAACGCCGGTTCACCGTCTCGCTCGGTGCGGGATTTGCGTCGGAACTTCCGCGCTTATTCCGACGCAAAGCCCGCACTCAAGGCTCCTACTCGCCCACGGAACCGTCGATAGCTTCTCTGAGGAGGTCGAGTGCGCGGTGGAGCTCCAAGACAGCGGCCATTTCTGACCGCTGCGCGACCCCAGCGCCAAGGCCGTCCCGGCCGCAGGTATGAACCCAGCACGCTGACACCAACAACCCGCTACTCCCCCACCGAACCGTCGATGGCTTCTCTCAGGAGGTCAGCGTGTCCATTATGCCGCGCATACTCCTCGATCATGTGGACGAGGACCCAGCGCAGTGACAGTTGCTCGCGGCCTCCCCATGCGTCGTGCTCGAGGCCGAGGGCGGCATCCCCGTGCTCGCTCAGTTGGTCATCGACGATCGCTCTCGAGGTTTCGACATTCGCCCGCCAGAGGTCGCGAGCATCGTCCGCCTCGAGCGCGTTCGCCAGGGTGAATTCGGCATCCGAATCGGCGTCCCAGTCTAGGTCGCGCCAGGGTTCGACGTGCGTGCGGCCGGCGACGGTGACACCGAACCAGAAGTCCTCGACCCAGGCGAGGTGGCCGAGCAGGCCGGCGAGCGTCAGCGCCGACGGAGCGTGCGATTGCCGTAGTTGCTGGCTTGTGAGGCCACGGGTTTTCCATTCGAGCGTTGCGCGCTGGTAGTCGAGGAATCCCAGCAGGGTTGTTCGCTCGTCGGCGGAGAACAGCGGCTCCGGGCGTCCTTCTTCATCGATTCTCGGTTCTTCCATACGGCTCAGGATAACGGTACTTCCTCACGATCCTCGGCGGCGATCTCGGCTGCGCGATGGTGGGCGCCGGCGCGTTCGAAGGCTTCGATGGCGCGTGATCGCAACTCCTGGCGCTCTTGTCCGGTGTCCGCGACGTTGCTGCGGAGGCGCCAGTACCTCCCTCGGAGATAGTGGTCACCGTTTTCACTGAACAACGCCTTGGCGCGCTCCAGCGCCGTCAGCGCGGCTGGAATCCGCCCGCGATCGTGCTCGAGATTCGCTACGAGGATCAGCACTTCCGCTGTCGTCAGATCTTGACCCAAGGTTTCGGACTTGTCCAGCGCGTCGGTCAGGAGCCGGTCTGCTTCGTCGAAGTCGGAGCCCCGTCGGGCGATCTCCGCCAGTGTTGCCTGCGCACACACGACCAGGAAGACCATGTCCATGGTCTCGGCCAGCTCGAGCGCGCTGCGAGCGTGGCGAGCGGCGCCATCGAGGTCGCCGAGTTCGATGGCCAGGTCCGCGCTGTTCACGAGCAGGAAGGATCTGTGCAGATCATTGCCAGTCGTGACCGCGAGCTGCAGCCCCTCCTCGAGCACCCCGGTTTCCTCATCGAAGCGGCCTGCCGTGTGCAGTGCAACCCCGAGGTTGGTCAGGGCACCGAGCAATCGAATCCCCTCTCCACGCTCCCTGTGCAGAGCAACGGCCCACTGCAGTCCTTCGATCGCTTCTTCGAGCCGCCCTTGCCGTATCAGGATGGTGGCCTCCATGTTCCGCAGCAGCCCCAGCAGGCCCGGATCGGCCATCCTGTCGGCACCGTCCATCAGCTGGCGGACTCGCGAGAAGTGCTCGAGCGCCGCATCCGGCCGCTCTCCCATCACGTGCAGTTGACCGGCATCGAGGCTTGCCATCGCGAGCGCGTTGGTGTCGCCGGTCTCGAAGGCGTGGTCCGCGGCCGCCTCGTGCAGCTTCAGCGCCGCTGGCTGCCTGCCGGTGAGATTCATCCACCAGCTGAGGCCCTCCGAGATGCGAAACAGCATGTCGTGATAACCGCGACCGGGCGCCTCGTGCGCGACGCTCAACGCCTCTTGCAGGTGATCCTGCAGCCAAGCGCCGGCTGCTTCGGCCGATCGTGCGCTCTGCGGATACTCGAAGTTCGTGGTGCGAGGCTCGTCGCCCTGACCGGCGGCGATCACGGCGTACGCCGACCAGATCTGCTCAGCGAGGTACGCCGAGACTCGCGCGAACGCTTCCTGTCGAGCCCAGGGAGTGTCGGTCTCCTCCGCCCGTTCGAGGGCGTAGGCCCGAACGAGCGAGTGCAGCGTAATGCGGCCCTCCGCACGGCGGATCGCGAGATTTCGGTCCACGAGCGCATCCGCGATTTCTCGGGCCGCGGGCTCATCGATCTCCAGCAGAGCGGCTATGACGTCAAGGTTGATTTCGACGATCGGCAGATCGGCACAGGCACGCAGGAGTCGGGCGGGAGCCTCCGGCAGGTCGGCGTAGGAGATGTCGAGCTCCGCTTGCAGTGCACCATCGAGTCGACCTCCCGCCACGCGTTTGCGCATCAGGTCGACATGGTCGGCGAGCGTCCAGTCCGGGTGGGTGAGCAGCCTGCTGCCGATGAGTGATATCGCCAAGGGGAGCCCCTCGCAGACATCGACCAGCCTGCTCGCATTCGTGACGTCATCGGCAATCGCTCGCTCGTTCTCAACCGGCAGAAGCGCCGCCAGCAGCTGAGAGGCCTCTTCGGCGTTCAAGCCCTGCAGCGTTACCTTCTTCCAGATGTCCGTTTCCCCTGGCGCAACGCGACTCGTCACGATCACCGGCCCGCGGGGTTGCTCTCCGACGATTCCGCGCACCTGCTCAGGGCCGGTAGCGTCGTCCAGAATCAGGAGCCGCCCCGCTTCTCGCAGTCCCTGGATGAGGCGCGAAGTCTGCGCAAGATCACCCTCTGAAACTCCTTCTTCGATCCCTAACGAGTGCAGAATCGCACGCCTTGCGGCCGTGGGGGCCACCGGAGTCACGCCCGCTCGGTGCCCGCGCAAATCAATGAAGATCGCGCCGACACCCTCGTTCGCAAGCCGCTGCGCGACCCGAAGCGCGAGCTGCGTCTTGCCGGCGCCCGGCATCGCCGTCACCCACACCGGACGGTTTCCGGATTGCAGTGCCGATTCGGTCTGCTCCAGTTCCGCCTCACGATCAACGTACGAATGCACCGGTTCGGGAACGGCGCCGGAGACGGATACGACACTCGAGCCGTCCGCAGCCGCTCGTGCCGCACACACCCGCGCAGCCCATGACGACTTGGCACCCTCGGGAAGCCCCAGAGCGAGCGCGATCTCCATGACGACCCGGACATCCATGCGCCTTCGACCGTCGCGAAAACTGTCGTACAGAGTGCTCTTGGCGACCCGCTGTTCACGTTCGGGCACTCCCCGCTTCGCGCGCAACGCACCGACGCGCCTGGCGATTTCGGCGAACGACGGATCACCCGCGGCGCTCCGCATCGCCCTGAGGTCTGCCGCAATGCGGTCGAAACTCTCGGGCGGATCATCCCAGTCGATGACATCCGCGATAGTCATGCTCATTATTGTGCACGAACGGGATCCCGCGTTGGGCGAAAGTCGGTGTGCTGTTACACAAGCGAGATCCGTACGCTCATGCGGTGACTCGCCCCACGTCACGGCTCAATACCCGATCGCGATGTTCTTCTTCGTCGGCCTCTCCTCCGCCAGCGGGA
>DXDC01000054.1 GCA_019115685.1 Candidatus Agrococcus pullicola | reverse complement strand
AAATGCCTGACGAGCACACTGCTCAGTAGGCGTTTCCCGAATGGGCGAACCACCACGATGCGACAAATGCCTGACGAGCACACTGCTCAGTAGGCGTTTCCCGAATAGAGCCGTGCAGGGCGTGTGCGCTTCCGATTCGGCGACGCGAGACGGACGACCCGAGCCAGTCGCCGTGAGACGGTTTCGGCACGTTTAGCACTGTCAGGCGTGCTGGAACCGGCTAATCGCAGGGTCAGACCAGGGAGTCCTGCCACGCCTTGTACAGCGAAGCGTATTTGCCACCCTGCGCCACCAGATCATCCGGAGATCCATCCTCGATGATGCGCCCGTGCTCCATCACCAGCACCCGATCGGCAATCGCAACCGTCGAGAGACGGTGCGCGATGATGATCGCCGTGCGGTCGGCGAGCAGCGTCTGCAGCGCCTCCTGCACGAGTCGCTCCGACGGGATGTCCAGGCTCGCCGTCGCCTCATCCAGAATCAGGACGGCCGGGTCGGCGAGGAACGCCCTCGCGAACGACACGAGCTGACGCTGACCGGCCGACACGCGGCCTCCTCGCTTGTTCACATCCGTGTCGTAGCCGTCCGGCAACGCCATGATGAAGTCGTGGGCCCCGACTGCTTTGGCCGCGTCGATGATTTCGTCGGTCGTCGCATCCGGCCGCCCGAGCCCGATGTTCTCGCCGACCGTGCCGGAGAACAGGTAGGCCTCCTGCGTCACCATCACGATCGCTTCGCGGAGGTCGTCGTTCGAGATCTCACGCAGGTCGACCCCGTCGAGCTTCACAGCACCGGATGTCGGGTCGTAGAAGCGCGACACCAGCTTCGCGAGCGTCGACTTGCCCGCTCCCGTCGTTCCGACGAGCGCGATGGTCTGCCCTGCCGGCACTTCCAACGAAAAGTCGGGCAGCACGACCTTGTCCTCGTTGTACGCGAAGCGTACGTTCGTGAAGTCGATCGAGCCGCGGAGCCTCCGCAGGCGCGCCGGGATCTCCGGCTCTTCGACCGTGGGACGCTCCTCCAGCACACCGGAGATCTTCTCCAGCGCCGCAGCGGCCGACTGGTAGCCGTTGAAGAACATGCCGATGCCCTGGATCGGCTGGAAGAATTGCCGCGCATACAGCATCGCCGCGAGCAGAACACCCACCGCAAGGTCTCCCCCGACAACACGGAAGCCACCGACGATGACCACGGTCGCAACACTGATCGCGCCGATCGCGACGATCCCGGGCTCGTAGATGCCGAAGATCTGAATTGTGCGCATGTTGGCATCCCGGTAGTCCTCGACGCGCTTGCCGAACTCCTTCTCGTTGACGGGTTCGTTACGGAACGCCTGCACGGCGCGGATGCCCGTCATCGTTTCGACGAAGTACTGGATCATTCGCGCGCTCGTCGTGCGAGTCTCGCGGAACAGGCTCGTCGACTTCTTGTAGAACCAGATCGTCAGCAGTGTCGCCGGAACGAGCGCGGCCACCAGCACGAGCCCGGAGATCGGGTCCAGCAGCAGCATCGCCCCGAGCGTGAACCCCATGAACAACACGCCGCGCGTCAATTCGTTGAGCCCCTGGTCGAGCAGGTCGCGAATGGATTCGAGATCGCTCGTCTGGCGCGCCACGAGCCTGCCAGACGTGTACTGCTCGTGGAACTCCATGCTGAGGCGCTGCGCGTGATCGAACAACCTGCGACGCAGCGAGAACAGCACCGCCTGCGAAACTCTCGCGGTGTTCACCGTGTACGCGTACATCAGCACTGCCGCAACCGCAGCGGCGAGGATGTAGACGATCACGGCACCCCACAGCGGCATCCAATCGGCGCCGTTCAGCACCGCCGGCAGCGCATGGTCGATGCCGAAGGCGATGATCGCCGGCCCGAGCACTGCCGCGCCCGTGCCGAGCACGACCATGACGATCGTTGCGATGACGCGCGGGATGTGCGGGCGCACCAGGTCGACCAGCAGGGCCCGCGAGCGTCTGCGGACCTGGCGCGACTCTTCCTTCGTGTATTCGTGCCGGTCTTCACCGGCCACACCGAACACGGTCATCAGATGGCCTTCCGGTTGCGTTCCTCTTCCTCGAGAGAAGAGATCACGTAGCGATAGTGCTCGTTGCGTGCGAGCAGTTCTGAATGGGTGCCGACGTCGTCGATCTTGCCGTCCCGCATGAGCGCGACACGATCGGCGAGCTGCACCGTCGATGGTCTGTGAGCGACGATCAGGGCGGTCGTGGACGCGAGCACCGAACGCAACGCCTCTTCGACGAGCGCCTCCGTCTCGACATCGAGCGCCGAGAGCGGGTCGTCCAGCACCAGGACGTCCGGCTCGGCCGCGACAGCTCGGGCCAGTGCCAGGCGCTGACGCTGACCTCCCGAAAGCGAGAGCCCTTCTTCGCCGATCTCGGTCGCCAAACCGTCTGGAAGGTCGCGCACGAACCCGGCCTGCGCGATCGCAAGCGATCTGTCGACCAGCGCTTCGGAATCCGAGGAGGAACCCAGCAGAACGTTCTCGCGCACCGACCGCGAGAACAGCGTCGCGTCCTCGAACGCCATGGCGATGCGCGTGCGCAGCTCCGTCAGTTGCAGGTCACGCACGTCGACGCCGTCGAGCAGCACCTGCCCCTCCGTGACGTCGTAGAGACGCGTCGGGAGCGCCGTCAGCGTCGTCTTGCCGCTGCCGGTGATGCCGATGAGCGCCATGGTTTCGCCCGGCTCGATGGCCAGCGTCGCGCCGTTGACCAGGTCGCGCTCCTCGGGTCGTGCATC
>DXDC01000053.1 GCA_019115685.1 Candidatus Agrococcus pullicola | reverse complement strand
ACTCCCTGCCTTCATTGAAGAAGTCCACCCAGTCGTAGAAGAGCGGATGCTGGGGTGGCTGCGGGGCGGTGCTCATTCGTCGAGAATAACCCAGGCACACTCAGCACCTCTCCGTATTCATCAGCGGAGGTCAGATTCGCGAATCGAATGCCCACACCGGATGCGCTGAACGTCTCCTGCGCTCAGTCGCGCGTCTCGATCGCGTAGGTCCGAATGTCGGCGATTCTCGCGGTCTTCGCGGTGCTCGCGAACCGGAACATATGACTGAAGTGCACGCGAACACCGTCGGCTTCGAAATAGCCGTCGCACGCCGCGAGTCGGCCGTGCGTCACGACGGAGAGCACTTCGACGTGCTCCGGAGTGAAGACGGGGCGAAGGCTCTCGGCGATGTCGGAGCCTTGATAGGTGTCTCCGCCGACTTCAGACCAGCTCGTGCTGTCTGACAGCCACGTGGCAACGGCATCCTCGTCGTTCTTCGCCCAGCTCACGACGAAATCGCTGACGATGCCAATTCTGGGGGCGTTCCCGCAGTCGCTTGGCAGGGTGATCTTCATGTTCGTCCTCCGTTTCGTTCAGGGTGCTCGAGCAGGGTATCGACACGAGGTGGCTACTAGCCATACGTCGGATACTGCGGCCAGCCGTCCGGGCTGTCCTCCCAATCCTGCTGACGCCCGTAGCATGTGCGGTCCATGATCGCCGCGAGCGTCACATGCGCCTCGGTCCCCCTCGCCGTGGCCGTGTACGTGAGGTAGATTTCGCCGTCCTTGAGCAGGTAGTACGAATAGCCTGGAACCGGCCCCACGTATCCTTCTCCGTCATCCCGCGTCCATTTCCAGTCCTGATGGTACGAGGTGCCGCCGGATGAAACCCAAGTGTGATTCCATCCGCGCCGCTTGCGCCAGGACTCGAGTTTGTCCACCGGAGCTTCGGATATGAGCGCGAACGCGATGCCCTCCTCTGCGAATCGATCCATATTCGCCGGCAGATTGTCCACCGCATAACTGCAGCTTCCGCACCCTTCATCCCATGACGGATCGAACATGAAGTTCTGCACGAGCAATGTGTAGTGCTCGCCGAAGAGATCCATCAGCGTCACGTCGCCGTCCGGCCCTGCGAAGGTGTAGTTCTCGACGTGCACCATCGGCAGCCGGCGGCGGGCCGCCGAGACTGTATCGCCGAGTCGCGTCAGCGCCTTCTCACGAACGATCTGCTTTGCCAACCGTTCGTCAAAGGTGGCCCGATCCACGACTCGGGGCGCGGCGTCGGGTTGGGTTTTTCGTTTCGTCATCATGCCTCCTGTCGATCGGCGTCGACTGCGCTGGCGGGATGCGCTCATACTCCGCAATGCTCGACATCACCGCGATTCGCGGGGCCTGCGGCATGGTGCCTGCGCTGGCGCCCGTCATCCCTCGATCCGCAATGTTTACGTTGTACACATCAACGCTAGAGTGGTGCAAGACGCTCGTCAAGACACAGAAGCGGAAAGGTGGGCGACAGTGCCGCGGCCGAAAGGCAGTTATCACCACGGCGACCTGCGTGCTGCCTTGATCGCGGCGGGCTTGGAACTCGCGCGCGAAGGGCATCCGGATGCCATGAGCTTGCGGAAGATCGCGCGATCGGTGGGAGTCACACCGAACGCGGCATATCGGCATTTTTCGGGTCGCAACGATCTACTCGCTGCCGTCGCCGCAAAGATTCAAGAACGCATGGCCGAGGCCATGCTGGACAAGACGGTCACGCCGGAATGCACGGATCAGACGACGGCCGCCATCGCACGACTACGAGGCGTGGGCCTGGGCTATATCGACTTCGCCATCGAGGAACCCGGCTGGTTTCAGCTCGCGTTCTTCACACCGGAGGGCCTCGAACGCCCGGATGGACGCATCCCACCGCCGCTGACGTTACTCCAACAGGCGCTCGGCGATCTGATCGGAGCGGGGCTGCTGACACCCGAGCGGCTGGCCGAAGCCCAGTGGTCGTGCTGGGCAACCGTGCACGGCTTCGCAGAGCTCACGATTCACGGGCCGCTTCGCGACCATGACCCTGCAGTGGTGCGCGGTATGGCTGCACAGGCCGTCGATGACATCATCACGGGTGTCACGAATCGCCCGCTCGCTTCGTAACGGCCTCCTACTCGTCGAAGAGGATCACGCTCCGCGTGCCTTCGCCGCGACGCATCCGGTCAAAGGCACCGTTGACGCCGTCGAGCCCGATGCGATGGGTGATCAGCGAATCGATCTTGAGTGCGCCCGAGAGGTACGCGCCCGCGATGCGAGGGAAATCGCGCTGCGGAACGAGCGCACCGTAGTTCGACCCGATGATGGTCTTCCCGCCGTAGGCGAGCTCCAGGCCATCCAGCTGTACGAGGTCGCCCTCTCGTGGGAGTCCGACGTAGATCGCCCTGCCACCAGGTCGCACGAACAACGGCAGCTGCGCCATGGTCTGCGAGCGGCCGATCGCCTCGAAAGCGACGTCCGCTCCGCCGCCGGTGAGCGCTGCGACGCGCTCGACGACGTTGTCGCCGCCGAGGAGCGCATCCGTCGCACCCGCGGCGCGGGCCTGTTCGAGCTTCTCCTCGTTGACGTCCACCGCGATGATCGGATGCGCGCCGGCCAGTTGCAAAGCGGCGATGACGGACATCCCCACTCCCCCGGCACCCACGACGACTGCCGATTCACCCGCGAGCACACGCGCGTTGTTCACGACCGCGCCGAATGCGGTGCCGACCGAGCATCCGATGAGACTCGCGACATCGAACGGCACGCGCTGGTCGATCTTGATCGCCGCGAACTCCGGCACGACGATCGCCTCGCTCAGAGCTCCGACTGCGAGGTACGGGTAGGCTCGCTCGCCCTCGGCAGACCACCGCGTGGTGCCGTCCGGCAGCAGCGAGTCATTCGACTTGACGCGCATGCACGCCCAGGGTTTGCCGCTCATGCACTCGGCACAGCGCTGGCAAGCTTGATTCCAGGCGACGATGACGTGGTCGCCGACCGCAAGGTCCTGCACGCCCGCACCTACCGCATCCACGACGCCAGCAGCCTCGTGCCCCATCACCGCGGGCAGCGGCACCTGCCATTCGCCTTCGAGCACGTGCCGGTCGGATCCGCAGACTCCCGCGGCCCGCACTCGGATGCGCACCTCGCCGGCCAGCGGCGGCGCGAGCTGTAGCGGCTCGATGGCGACGCGGTTGCCGTTATCGCCGCGGAACACGGTCGCCTGCACCGTGATCGGTTCGGGCACGTTATTTCCTTCCCGCCGCGGCGAACGTGTCGGCAGCACGGTACTCGTTCTTGCCGCCGCGCACGTACAGCAGCCAGTTCAGCCCGATGTAGACGACCATCGCGAGCACCACCGCCGGGAGCGTCGCGGTCGTGTACTGGAAGATCGGCAGGGTTTCGAGGGTGATGGGATTGTAGATCCAGAGGTAGAAGACCGAGGAGATCGCGACCGCGATGAGCGCGGCGATGTTCACGCCACCCGTGAAGCGCAGGGGATCCTCGCGCCCGCTGGCGTAGAGCGACCGCACGGGCACGACCTGCTTCCGCAAGATGAAGTAGTCGGCGATGATGACACCGCAGAGTGCCGCGATGAAGGCACCGGAGATCACGACGAAGGTCATGAACTGGTCGTACATGAACGCCGGGAAGAACGTCAGTATTGCCGGCAGCACCATGAACCCCGCGCAGACGATGGGCCATCGCACTTTCGCCATCAGCCGTCCGCTCGACTGCTTCAGTGCGAGCACCGTCGAGTAGGCGATCGAGGCCATGCTCGTCACGTTCGCGAACCCGACGAACAGCAGCGTCAGCACCCCGAGAATCGGGCCTCCGAGGGGCACCATCCATGCCGTCGGGTCGGCCTCACCGATCATGAGCGCTGCTGCCATCCCGACGATCTGGGCGATCACGGTGCCGATGAAGAGCCCACCCCAGGATGCCCACACGGCGGCGCGCGGACCGCGCGTCAGTCGCGCCAGTGTTCCCATGACTGGCCACCACGACAGACCAGCGCCGAGGTTGAACTCGACCGCCATCATGAAGTTCAGCTGTTCGTCCTCGAACGGCGCCATCGGAGGAGCCGACAGCAGGTCGTCCCACGTGTTGTTCATCATGAGCATGACCATCATGAACACGACCACGACGATGAGCCCCGGCGCGACGAAACGGTTCAGCTTGCTGATCGTGACGGGTCCGCGCGAGAGGATGATCCAGCCGATCACGATCGCCAGTAGCGAGAAGACGGTCACGAACGGCCCGAACGTGTCGAACTCCGCCCCGAAGGCCTGGTTCGAGATCTCTGTGAATGCGCGGCCGAAGAGCACGCCGAGCAGCGACGTCCAGCCCATTTCGACCAGCAGCACGATCGTGAAGACGACAATCCCGACACCGACGATGCCGAACACCGACTTCAGCGCCCGGTACTGCTCGACACCGATGCGCTGACTCAGCACGACGCTGCCGAACGCCATAATGGCGAGGCCGATGCTGTTGCCGATGAGCATTGCCGCGATGCCGTCGGTGAATCCGACCAGCAGTACGGTCGCTCCTCCGGTCATGAACGCCCACGTGGCGATGGCCAGGCTGATGGTCACCCAGCTGAAGTCGCCGGCGCCCCACACGCGTTCGGCCTTGGTCAATGGCAGGGAACCGTATGTGGCTTCCTTCGCGACCTCCTGCTCGACACCGCGAGCACGCTTCGCGCTCACAGCGCTGCCACGATCCAGGATGCGGCGGCAATACCGAGCGCGACGGCGGCGAACACGACGATGCTTCGGCCGCTCAGCGCGGCGTGCACCGGGTCGTCGATCTCGCTCGATTCGATCTCCGTCAAGCGACGGTCGAGCTCCCGCTCGAGTTCTGTGTGCTGTGTCATGGGCGGATAGACCTCCTTGTGCATCCAGTGCCGGGTTGCAGCTCCACACAGCCTAGGGATCCCACACAGATTCGCAAGCCAGATTCGCATTGCCTAACCATCAAAAATGCTCGTTTGCACGCAGAGTTAACAGTTCGCGAGCAACGCACACAAATTCGATCCGTGTCTGTGCGAAACTGATCGCATGCGACCATGGAACTTTGCGCTGACTGATGCCCGATGACGACGCAGTGGGACACCGACGAGCTCCACGGGCGTATTCTCCGTGAGCTCCGCGAGAACGCGCGAGCGAGCTACTCCGGCATCGCGTCTCGTCTGGGCACGACGAGACGCATCGTCACCCAGACGGTGCAGGATGCGCTCGACTCGGGCGAGCTGCGCATCACGACTTCGATCAGCCCCGACCTACTCGGTCTCGAGCGTTTCGCGTACCTGCAGCTGAACACCGACGGGACGATGGGGCCGGTGCGGGACGCGCTGATCGAAATGACCGAGACGACGTTCGTCGCCGACATCTCGGGCGCCTACGCGATCGATGCGGAGATCCGGGTCGGGCCTGATCCGCATCTGCGCGAAACGGTCGACCGCGTGAGGAGCCTCCCCGGCGTCCGTTCACTGACGATGCACGTCTACGAAAGCATCGACATCAATCTGTATTCGCCGATCCGGACGGGGTCGACGCGATTTCTGGTCGATGAGGCCGATCACGCGATCGTGCAGCACCTGCAGCGAGACGGCAGGGCCTCGTTTCGCACACTCGGCGAAGCGGCCGGGATCTCACCCAGCGGTGCGCGCCTCCGGTTCGAGCGACTCACGGCGCACGACGCGGTCAAGGTCGTGGGCATCCCATCCAGGCGCAACAAGACCGACTTCCCGTCGCTCGGCGTCGGACTGCAGGCCAGGCAGTCGCTGCAGAGCGCCCTGGCCTTGGTCAGACGGCTGCAGCCCGAGTTCTTGGCAATCACGAACGGCCATTACGACATGATCGCCACACTGTCGGCGGAGAGCTACGAGGGGCTCATCGAGGTGACCGATCGGCTGCGCGCCTCCGATGAGATCGAGTCGATCGAGACGTGGTCGAATCTGCGCATCATCAAGGAGCAGTACGGCGAGGGCGATCGGATTCAGTCCACGAGGCGTAGAGTTCGCCGCGGCGATCGCGGAGATAGTTCGACTTCTGCCCCGGAACCGACTCAGGGGTAGGCAGCTCGACGATCAGGAGTTGCGCATCGACGCCCACTCTACCCAGCACGGTGCCGTCCCAGGAAGCCACAACGCTGTTGCCCGCGTACGAGACAGGGTCGTCACCGCTCGCCTCGCGGGTCGAGGCGGGATAGTCGGCATACGCGACGACGACGCCGTTCTCGGCCGCGCGTGCCGGGATCAGGATCTCGGGTACGTAGTGCGCGGTGCCGTCGATAGCGGTCGGAACCAGCACGAGGTTCGCGCCGCGAGTGGCGAGGTGGCGGGTGGGTTCGGCGAATTCGATGTCGTAGCAGATCTGCAGGCCGACGTTCCAGCCGTGCCAGTCGACGATGTTTGCGGGATCGTCGGCAGCGGAGAACGTCGCACGCTCCTGTTCGCCCCACAGGTGCACCTTGTCGTAACGCAGTAACTGGCGGCCATCGGCGGCCCAGAGGCCGGCCGAGATCGTGATCGCGCCGTCCCCGTGTCGAT
>DXDC01000488.1 GCA_019115685.1 Candidatus Agrococcus pullicola | reverse complement strand
GGTCTACGCCGTAGTCCCCCCACGGCAGCTTCGAAGGGTCCTTCTCCGACAGCACGCTCACGCGCTTGCCGTCGATGATGATTGCATCGTCATCGTGCGAGACGTCGCCGGGGAACCTGCCCATGACGGAGTCGTACTTCAGCAGGTGAGCGAGTGTCTTCGTGTCAGTGAGATCGTTCACTGCGACGATCTCGAGGTTGGATTCCGAGCGCAGCAGAGCACGCGTAAAATTGCGTCCGATACGACCGAATCCGTTGATGGCTACTTTGATGGTCACTGACATTCCTTCCGGGGAGTGTGACGGTGATGGGAGAGGACGCCGACGGGGCCCGACATTGCGACGGGCCCCGTCGGCGCACGTGTTGAACTACTGAATGAGTCCCGCGGTCTTCGTACGCGCATCGGCCAAGCGGGCCGCTGCGTCCTGCCAATTGACGATCTGCCAGAAGGCCTTCACGTAGTCGGCCTTGACGTTCAGATAGTCGAGGTAGAACGCGTGCTCCCACATGTCGAGCATGAGGATGGGGTGCGTTCCGACCGGGACGTTACCCTGCTGGTCGAACAGCTGGAACACATTGAGTCGTTCACCGAGCGAATCCCAGGCGAGAACGGACCAGCCGGACCCCTGAATCGTCGTGGCCGTTTGACTGAAGTGCGCCTTGAACTTCTCGAAATCTCCGAAGAACTCGTTCAACGCTGCGGCGAGCTCACCGTCCGGTTCCCCTCCGCCATCGGGCGAGAGGTTGTTCCAGAAGATCGTGTGGTTGGTGTGTCCGCCAAGGTGGAAGGCGAGGTCCTTCTCGAGTTTCGTGATGGAACCGAAATCGCCTGACTCACGCGCTGCTTCAAGCGCACCGAGGGCCGCGTTGGCGCCGTCGACATAGGTCTTGTGGTGCTTGTCATGGTGCAACTCCATGATCTTCCCGGAAATGTGGGGTTCAAGCGCCGCGTAGTCGTACGGGAGTTCGGGCAGTGTGTAGACGGTCATGCGTACCTTCTTTCTCTCATTGCCTTGCCTGTCAGTCTAGCCGTCGGGGGCTAGTCCTCCATGTCATCCGTGATTGCGGCGTCGGTTCCCGGCACGCCCTTGTCCGATGCCTGCTTGTCCGCCATCGCCAGCAGCCGCCTGATGCGCCCTGCGACGGCATCCTTCGTGAGCTGCGGATCCGCGAGGCGGCCCAGTTCGTCGAGGCTCGCCTCTCGATGCTCGAGGCGGAGCTTGCCGGCATAGACGAGATGGTCGGGAATGTCCTCCCCCAGAATCTCGAATGCCCGCTCGACTCGCGCACAGGCGGCAACTGCTGCTTGCGCTGATCGGCGCAGATTGGCGTCATCGAAGTTGACGAGACGATTCGCGTTGGCTCGTACCTCGCGTCGCTGACGCATCTGCGTCCAGGCCTCGACCGATTGACCGGCGCCCATGACCTCGAGCATCTGCGCGATGTCGTCACTGTCACGGATCATGACCCGGTGCTGTCCCCGCACTTCTCGCGCCTTCGACTGGATGCCCAATCGGCTCGCCGCCCCGACCAGGGCCATACCGGCTTCACTCGTAGGGCAGATGACTTCGAGGGAGGATGACCGGCCCGGGTCGGTCAGGGAGCCCTGCACGAGGAAGGCGCCTCGCCACACACCCGCGAGATCGTCGATCGAGCCCGTCGTCAAACGGTTGGGCAGTCCGCGCACCGGACGGTGTCGATTGTCGATGAGTCCGGTTTGCCGTGCGAGTACCTCGCCACCGGTTACGACCCGTACCAGGTACGACCGCGAGGACTTGGCCCCGCTTCCAGAGATCACGGCGATCTCGGCCTTAACGCCGTAGAGCTCGAGGAGCGTCATACCGAGCTTTCTCGCGGCATCGGCGGTGTCGAGTTCACACTCGACCGCCACTCTGCCGTGGATAACGTGGAGGCCTCCCGAAAAGCGCAACATCGCTGATGCCTCAGCAGCTCGCGTCTGCGGCCTGGGGGCACGGATCCGCGCGAGCTCGTGTTTCACATCGGCGGTCAACGCCATGCTGTTCGTCTCCTATTCTCTTCCAAGATCACGGTGGGTGACTCGCACAACGGAGTCCGCGGTGTCGGCCAGCAGCTTCCCAAGATAGCGGGCGGATGCAACGGAACGGTGTTTGCCACCGGTACAGCCTACGGCGAGAATGACGTGACGTTTGTTCTCCCGCCGATACCCTTCGAGCACGGGTTGCAGCGCATGAACGTAGCGCTCGAAAAACTCTGCGGCACCGGCCTGGTGCAGGACGTAATCGCTGACTCGCTCGTCTTCGCCGGTGAGCTCCCGGAGCTCCTGTTTCCAGAAGGGGTTCGGGATGAAACGCATGTCGATGACGAGATCTGCATCGACCGGCAGGCCGTACTTGAAGCCGAAGCTGAGAATCGTGAGGGTGAACTTCGGCCGTCCGGAATCGGAGTAGTGCTCGATGATCCGTTTCGTCAACTGGTGAACATTGAAGTTCGAAGTGTCGATGAGCTGATCCGCCTGCGAACGCAGCTCGCTCAGTCGATTCCTTTCCATGCGAATGCCGTCGATGATGGTTCCGTCACCCTGCAGCGGATGCGGCCGCCGAACGGCCTCGAAGCGACGAACTATGGCCTCGTCGCTCGCCTCGAGGAAGATGAGCGTGACCGAGTACTCGACCTTGAGCAGCTGCAACAGCTGAATCGCATCGTCGAACAGGACGCCGCCTCGAACATCGATGACGATCGCGAGGCGAGGGAGGGAGTCGGATGCACCGACCAGTTCGACGAGCTGCCTGAGCATCGCGGGCGGGAGATTATCGACGACGAAGTAGCCGATATCCTCGAGTGCGTTCGCGACCGTCGTCCTCCCGGCGCCGGAGAGCCCGGTGATGATGAGAACTTCGCGTGCTTCGCTCACGATGTTTCGTCCTGTCCACTAGCCTGTGCTCGCTCACTCATGCTACCGCCAGTGAGGGCGTTGTGGACCGCAGCAGCCAGTGCGGGGCCGACGCCTTTGACCTGCGCGAGTTCCTCCGGGCTTGCGGCTCGCACACGCTTCGCGGACCCGAAGTGCTTCAGCAGTGCTTTTACCCTTGCGGGGCCGAGCCCCGGTATGGCGGAGAGCTCACTCTCGATCGCGCTGGAACGCTTCGTACGCTGATAGCGAAGCGCGAACCGGTGCGCCTCATCGCGCAAGCGCTGCACGAGATACAGAGCCTCACTGGTTCTCGGGAGGATCACGGGATACTCGTCACCGGGTAGCCACAGCTCCTCCAGTCGCTTCGCGATGCCCGCGATGGGAATGCTGGAGACCCCCGATTCCTTCAGCGCTCGCTGCGCCGCATTCACCTGCGGCAGCCCACCGTCGATCAACAGCAGCTGGGGCGGATAGGAGAACCGGTTCTCGTTCTGCTCCGGGTCCTGCTCGATGCCGCGGAGGTACTTCAACCGCCGCGTGAGGACCTGGTGCATCGACGCGGTATCGTCCGTCGTGCCGTGCACCGAGAACTTCCTGTACTGGTCCTTCTTCGGTAATCCGTCTTCGAAGACCACCATGGAGCCGACGACGTCGGTTCCGCCCAAATGGGAGATGTCGTAGCACTCGATGCGCAATGGGGCTTGATCGAGGCCGAGCGCCTCCTGCAGATCGGTCAGCGCTTGCGTCCTCGTGACGTAGTCGCTGGACCGCTTGGTCCTGGAAACCTGGAGCGCGTGCGATGCGTTCGCCGTGGCAGAATCGGTCAGCTGCTTCTTTTCTCCGCGCTGAGCCTTGCGCACCGTGACTCTGCCTCCGAGCCCGGCCGCGTGCCGCTGCGCCGTCAACCACTGCTCGACCGCTTCCGGACTCTCGGGCGTTATGGGCAGGAGCACCTCGCGAGCGGGAGCGGAGAGTTCGTCGGCGGCGTTCGTGTCGTAGGCGATACGCAGAAGCTGTTCCGCCAGTTCGCCCTCCGGAAGATCGAGCTCGGTATCAACGACCCAGCTGCGCGTTCCACGAATGCGCCCCTTTCGCACGCTGAAGAGGTGCAGCGAAGCCTGCAGCTCATCGTGCACGAGGCCGAAGACATCGGCGTCCACGCGATCGGCAAGGACGACGGACGTCTTCGCAAGCACGGTCTCCATGGCGACGATCTGATCGCGCAGCCGCGCAGCGCGTTCGAACTGCAGCTCATCGCTGGCGGCCATCATCTGCTCGCGAACAGCATCCACGAATTCCTGGTCAGCCCCCGACATGAAGGAGATGAGCCGCTTCGCGATGTCCCTGTGCTCAGCTTCCGTGACTCTTGCGACACAGGGAGCCGAGCATTTGCCGATATCGCCGAGCAGACAGGGCCTGCCATCCCGCTGGGCCTTATTGAAAATCGCCTGCGAGCACGATCGCATGGGAAACGCTTTGAGCAGCGCGTCGAGCGTCTCACGGATGGCCCAGACCTTCGTGTACGGACCGAAGTATCGCGCTCCACGGATGCCGCGGTTGCGAGTCACCATGACCCGCGGAACGCTCTCCCCCATCGTGACCGCTAAATAGGGATAGGACTTGTCGTCGCGGAACTGGACGTTGAACGGTGGCTCATACTCCTTGATCCAGGTGTATTCGAGCTGGAGCGCTTCGAACTCGGACCCCACGATGGTCCACTCGACGCTGGCGGCGGTAAGCACCATGCGACGAGTTCGCTCGTGGAGACTCGGGAGTGGCTGGAAGTAGTTCTGGAGTCGTTGCTTGAGCGATTTGGCCTTCCCGACGTAGAGAATGCGCCCTTTTTCGTCGCGGAACCGATAGACACCCGGGGCGGCGGGTATATCCGCCGTCCGTGGGCGCCAGGATACGGTATCGGACACTACTGCAGCAGCTCCTTCAGGAACTGTCCGGTGAACGAATCCTTGATCTCCGCCACCGCTTCGGGTGTGCCGGTAGCGATTACGGTGCCGCCGCCCGCGCCCCCTTCCGGCCCGAGGTCGATGATGTAATCGGCGGACTTGATGACATCGAGATTGTGCTCGATCGTGATGACGGAGTTCCCCTTCTTGACGAGCGAATCGAGCACGCCGAGGAGCTTCCGGACATCCTCGAAATGCAGCCCGGTTGTAGGTTCGTCGAGTACGTAGATGCTTCTCCCATTGGATCTCCGCTGGAGCTCTGTTGCGAGCTTCACGCGCTGCGCTTCTCCGCCCGAAAGCGTCGTCGCGGCCTGGCCGAGCCTGACGTAGCCGAGCCCTACGTCTACGAGCGTGGCGAGATAGCGGTGAATCGACTGAATCGCCTCGAAGAACTCGGCTGCCTCCTCTATCGGCATATCGAGAACGTCTGCGATGCTCTTGCCCTTGTAGTGCACCGCGAGCGTATCGCGGTTGTACCGCGCCCCGTTGCAGGTCTCGCACGCGACGTATACGTCCGGAAGGAAGTTCATCTCGATCTTGATGGTCCCGTCACCCTGGCACGCCTCGCAGCGCCCGCCCTTCACGTTGAAGGAGAACCTGCCCGGTTGGTATCCACGGGCCTTCGCCTCCGCCGTCTCAGCGAAGAGGGTGCGAATCTTGTCGAAGACCCCGGTGTACGTCGCAGGGTTTGATCGCGGGGTCCGACCGATCGGCGCCTGATCCACGTGCACGACCTTGTCGAGATGTTCGAGCCCAGTTATGCGCTTGTGCTGAGCAGGCACCTGCTTCGCCCCGTTGAGCGAGTTCGCCAGCACCTTGTACAGCACTTCGTTGATCAACGTCGACTTCCCCGAGCCGCTGACTCCCGTAACGGCAACGAACAGACCGAGCGGAATGTCGACAGAAACGTTCTGGAGGTTGTTCGCGGTCGCGCCCTCTATCCGAAGCATGCGTTCGCCGTCGACAGCGCGGCGTTGTTCGGGAAGCGGAATCACCTTCCTTCCCGCCAGGTAATCGGCCGTCAGGGAGCGTGCATTCTGCACGAGGTCCTCGTAGGACCCCGAGTGGACGACCTCTCCCCCGTGCTCGCCCGCTCCTGGACCGATGTCGACGATCCAGTCGGCCGTCCGGATCGTGTCCTCGTCGTGTTCGACGACGATGAGGGTGTTGCCGAGATCCCGAAGCGACTCGAGGGTCGTGATGAGTCTTCTATTGTCGCGCTGGTGCAGGCCGATGGACGGCTCGTCGAGCACGTACAGCACACCCGTGAGCCCTGAACCGATCTGGGTCGCTAGCCGGATGCGCTGCGCCTCGCCGCCGGACAGGGTTCCGGCGGCCCGCGACATCGTCAAATAGCCGAGACCGACCTCCAGAAGGAAGTCGAGGCGCGCCCGAATCTCGCGCAGTACGGCAGCGGCGATCATCGTTTCGCGCTCGGTCAGCTCGAGTGTCTGCATGAACGCGTGCGAGTCGGCCAGACTCATGTCCGTGACGTCCGCGATCGAGTGGCCGGCGACCCGTACGGCGAGCACTTCTGCCGTCAATCTCGCCCCGTGACAGGCCGGACACGGTGTCTCGCGAAGCAATTGACCGTATTTGCTTCGCGACCAATCCGACTCCGACTCGCTGTGCTTCCTGAGCACCCAGGGCAGCACTCCCTCATAGCCGGAGGAATAGCTGAGCTTGCGCCCCCAGCGGTTGCGCCACTGCACGACGACGTTGTCCTCCGCACCGTGCAGAATCAATTCTCGTGTCTCCTCCGCAAGCTCCTCCCAGGGAGTGTCGAGTGAGAATCCGAAGTCGTTGGCGACTCCGGAAAGGAGCCTTTCGAAGTAGCGGTACAGCCCCTTGTTGCCCTGTGTCCACGGCACGATGGCACCATCGTTGATGGAAAGCTCCGGGTCGCCGATCACGAGATCGGCGTCTGCCTGCAGGCGGGTCCCGATCCCGTCGCACGTCTTGCAGGAGCCGAACGGCGCGTTGAACGAGAACGTTCGGGGCTCGATCTCGGTGAGCGTGACGGGATGACGGTTCGGACATGCGAGTCGTTCGCTGAAGGTACGTGAAGTGCCGTCATCGACGTAGTCGATCGTGACGAGTCCGTCCGCGAGGCGCAGCGCGGTCTCTAGCGAATCGGTCAGCCTGGTGAGGATGTCTGGGCCGGCGACGAGTCGATCGACGACTACGGAGATGTCGTGCTTGACCTGCTTCTTGAGTGCGGGCGCTTCGTCGAGTCGAACGAGCTCCCCGTCGATCACCGCTCGCGAGTAGCCCGTCGCAATGAAGTTGCGGATGGTGTCCTGGAATTCGCCCTTCTTCTGCTGCACGACGGGTGCGAGCAATTGATAACGGGTTCCCTCCTGCAGCTCCATGAGCTCATCGGCAATCTGCTGCACCGTTTGGCGCTGGATGCGTTCACCGCAGACGGGGCAGTGCGGGATACCGATGCGAGCCCACAGCAACCGCATGTAGTCGTAGATCTCCGTGATGGTCCCGACGGTGGAGCGGGGGTTCCGGTTCGTCGATTTCTGATCTATGGAAACGGCGGGACTCAACCCGTCGATGAAGTCGACGTCCGGCCGATCCACCTGCCCCAGGAACTGCCGCGCGTAGGCGGAGAGCGACTCGACGTAACGCCGCTGGCCTTCCGCGAAGACGGTGTCGAACGCGAGCGATGATTTCCCGGAACCCGAGAGACCCGTGAAGACAATGAGCGAATCGCGGGGTACGGAAACGTTGACATTCTTCAGGTTGTGGACCCTCGCGCCCTTCACGGTCAGCTCAGGGTTGGACACCTTACGAGTGGGGGAATTCGAAGTCGATTTGGCCACCTTGCAAGTCTAAGCCTGACGGCCGACACAGAAGATCCACAACCCTCATTCGATGCGGGCGATCACCTGGTCGACAGCCACGCTTTCGCCTTCGGACACTTCGTGCACGAGCGTACCGGCCCGGTGGGAGGCAACCCTCGTCTCCATCTTCATCGCGTCGATTACCGCGACTTCGTCGCCCTCCTCAATCTTCGCTCCGTCATCGATCAGCCAGGTGACGAGGGAACCTGGAACGGGTGCGCGCACTCCGGTTTCGTCACCCTCGTCCGATGCTGCTTCGCCGGTTGCGGACTGGGGGCCCAGCGCGAAGAGCCCGGGTGGAACGCCGAGTACGACACGCCTACCGTCGATTTCGATGGCTACCCTTTGGAGCTCGCGGTGATCGGCCCGGAGAGTGCGCGACTGCGCTTCCAGTCGGGGCATGAGCTCAGCTGCTATCCACTGCGTCGTGACGCTGAACGAATCGGTCTGAAAGTCTCGTGCCTCCACGACTGCCCTCGCGAAGGGAAGGACGGTCGCGACGCCGGTCACTTCGAGCTCTCGGAGCGCTCGTCGCGAACGTACGAGCGCGGAATCACGATCGGGAGCGTGCACGATCAATTTGGCCGCCAGCGAATCGAATGCCGATTCGACCACGTCACCGGCTTCGACTCCCGCGTCCCAGCGGACGCCTGGCCCGCCCGGGACTCGCAATCCCTGTATCCTGCCCGGTGACGGCAAGAATCCACGCCCGGGATCTTCCGCATTGAGACGAAACTCGAACGCGTGGCCGTTCGGCTCCGGAGTAGCGGTGATCGACATGCCGCGCCCCTCCGCGATCCTGAACTGCTCCTGCACGAGATCGACTCCCGTGACGGCCTCCGTGACGGGATGTTCGACTTGCAGACGCGTGTTCACCTCGAGGAACGAAACGGTGCCGTCTTCCGCGAGCAGGAACTCGACGGTGCCCGCCCCCCGATACTGCACGGCTGCGCAGATATCGCGAGCGGCATCGTGGATGCGCGCTCGTTGCTGCTGCGTCAGCCCCGGAGCGGGAGCTTCTTCCACGAGCTTCTGGCTTCTTCGCTGGAGCGAGCAGTCACGATCTCCGACGACGATGACGTTGCCCTCCCCGTCGCCGAGGATCTGCGCTTCTACGTGGCGAGCGCGTTCGAGATAGCGCTCGATGAAGCACTCGGGTCGGCCGAACGCAGCTACCGACTCGCGAGTGGCGGAGTCGAAGGCGCTTGCGACGTCATCGACAGACCTCGCGATCTTCAGCCCGCGTCCGCCGCCGCCGAACGCGGCCTTGATGACGACCGGAGCACCGTGCTCTCTCGCGAACGCGAGTGCCTCCTGCGCATCCCGCAGCGGCTCTTCCGTTCCCGCCGCCAAAGGAGCGCCGATGCGAACAGCGATGCTTCTTGCCGTGACTTTGTCGCCGAGGGCCTCTATCGTTTCGGGCGCGGGCCCGATCCAGATGAGACCCGCCTGTTCGACCGCTCTAGCGAATTCCGCGTTCTCCGACAGAAAGCCGTATCCGGGGTGAACGGCATCGGCCCCCGCCGACTCCGCGGCAGCAAGCAGTCGTTCCGCGTTCAAGTAGGTCTCCGACGCGCTCGTGCCGGGCAGCGCATAGGCCTCGTCGGCGAGCCGAACGTGCATGGCGTCGACGTCTTGGTCTGCGTACACTGCGACAGACGTGTAGCCGGCCTCCGCGCAGGCTCGGATGACGCGCACCGCTATCTCTCCGCGGTTGGCGATCAGGATCTTTTCCAATGTCGCCCCTCCTTCACTGTCTTCTGCCCTGGATTTCGCCGCCGGATGCGATGCGGAAACGGACTAGCGCGCCGGGCGGCAACTGGCCGGCAAGATCCAGGTCGTCGTCGATAACGGATCCGATGATCGGGTATCCGCCGGTCAGCGGATGATCGGCCAGGAACAGCACCG
>DXDC01000487.1 GCA_019115685.1 Candidatus Agrococcus pullicola | reverse complement strand
GCGTCCGGGCGATGTCGTGGAGCATGACCTGAGGATCGAATCGCGCCTCCAGCACGATCGTGGCGCCCGCCATGAGGGGAGAGGTCATTCCGACGACCATGCCCGCGATGTGGAAGATCGGCATGACGGAGCAGAAGACGTCCTCACCCGAGAACCCGAAGGTCGCGACGAGGCACGCGGTCTTGAACTCGGCGTTGCGATACGAGAGCATCGCGCCCTTCGGCTTGCCGGTGGTGCCCGACGTATAGATCACGAGGCTCGGGTCGTTGACCATATCGATCTCGACGGGCGCGGGCGCCGCGCGGTCCCCTGCGACGACGTCGGCGAATCGCACCGTCTCGACGGATCCGTTCTCGTGGACGACGGCTCCCGGGGGATCGACGGGAATCGTTCTCGGATCCCCGACGACGTCGGCGAAGCTGGCGCATACGACGGTGTGGACATCGCTCCTCTCCACCCGGCGGAACACCTCGACGAGTTCGTCGAAGGTGATCAGCACCTTCGCCCCGAGGTCGCCGAGTTGGTACTCGAGCTCCCACTCCTTGAACATCGGGTTGCACGGTCCGACGACGGCGCCCAATCGCTGGATCGCCAGGAACGAGACGATGAACTGCGGCGAGTTCTGCATGAACAGCGCCACGGTGTCGCCCTTGGTGACGCCGCGCTCCGCGAGATAGGCGGCGAGCTGGATCGCCTGGCTCTCGAGCATCGCGTAGCTGATGGAGCTGTCGCCGAAGACGATCGCATCGTGATCGGGCCGCTCACGGGCGTGCTCCGTGACGTACGCGTGGATCGGTAGATCGCGGGTCGGCGCCGTACCCGCACCGCGTGCCGTGTCTGTCATGCGTTCATCTCCCCTCGAACCTCGGATCGCGCTTCTCCGAGAAGGCGAGCTTGCCCTCGGCGAAGTCGTGCGTGAGCGCGCTCGCCGCCGTCGCGTCGATCTGAAGGCCGAACGCTTCCCGTACCGGCAGGTCCTCCCCCGAGCGCATCGCCGACTTCATCATTCCGATCGCGCTCGTGGCGGACGCGGCGAGGGAGCGGGCGAGGCTCGTGGCGGCATCCCGCACCTCGTCCGCCGGCACCAGCTGCGCGATCAGGCCGAGCCTGTCCGCCGTCGCGGCGTCCATCATCCCGCCGGTGGCGAGAAGACCCATCGCGACGTGCCACGAGGTGCGGCGCACCAGCATCGTGGTGCCGGAGGCGATTCCCCGCAGCACGAACGGCAGGCCGAACCGCGCGGTCTCGTCCGCGACGATGAGGTCGCTCGCGAGCGCGATCTCGAAGCCCGCACCGAGCGCATACCGCTGCACGGCGCACACGACGGGCTTGTCCAGCTCGACGATCATGTTCACGATCCGCGGGTAGCCGTCCGCATAGCGCGTGCGCAGGTCGTCGGGCTCCGGGTGCTCGGCCGTGCCCATGTCGACGAGGTCGTCCCCCGCGCAGAACGCCTTGCCCTCACCGCGCACCAGCACGGCGCGCACGGAGGGGTCCGCCGACGCGTCGTCCAGCGCGTCGCAGATCGCCGCGATCATCGAGTTCTCCAGCGCGTTGAGCGCTTCGGGGCGCACGAGCGTGATCTCGAGAACGCCTTGCGCCCGGGTGAGCGTGATCCTGTCGGTCATCTCTTCTCCTCAGCTGGCAGGTGTCGCTCCAGCTCAGCTCGTATCTCAGCTGGCACGGGGGCCGGGCGCCCGTCCGGCCCCACGTGCACATAGGTCGTCTTGCCGGTCACACAGATCTCGCCGTCCTGAAGGATCCGCTCGTCGAGCGTCACCGACGTGGTGCCGATCCGCTCGACGCCGCATTCGACGCTCGCCACGGATCCGTACCGCAGCTCGCGTTCGAACACCACGCTGTACGCTTTCACGATCATCGGCCAGTCGTCGAGGGTGCCATCGGACATGAACACGCGGAACAGTTCGTTCCGGCCCGCTTCGAACCACACGGGGGGAACCGTGTTGTTGATATGACCGACGACGTCCGTCTCGCTGATGCGCGGTTCGATCTGTGTGACGTACACGACTACCTCGTCTCTTCCACCGGCTGCTGTTCCTCGACGTACTCGCGCTCGTGGGCGACGCTGACCCGCCGGAGCTCGGCCGCGGTCGGCGGCTTGCCGGCCCAGGTGCCGATGAGGCACGCGACGAGCGAGAGCGGCAGCGACACCGTGATCTGAGACAGTGTCGGCATCTCGACGCCCCACAGCAGGATCAGATAGGACGCGCCGCCGACGATCACGCCGAGGAGGGCGCCGAGCGTGTTCATCCGCTTCCACCAGATGCCGAGCAGCGTCGGGAAGAAGAGCGCCGATGCCAGCAGGCCGACGGCCGCGGTGTAGAGGATCGTGAGCAGTTCGGGCGGGTTCAGCGACAGCAGGAGTGTCAGCACTCCGAACCCGAGAACGCTCCAGCTCGTCAGCTTGCGCAAGGACGAGTCCTTCATGTCCGGGCGGAACTGACCGACGAGGTCGTAGGCGAACGCGCCGCCGAGACCGAGCAGCATCGCGCTCACGGACGACATGACCGCCGCGAAGATGCCGGCATACGCGAGGCCGGCGACCCAGGCGGGTGTCTGCTTCGCGAGGAACACGAGGAACGTGTCGTCGAACGACGCCAGATCCTCCCCTCCCTCGAGGATGATCACGGCGCCGACGATGAAGACCGTCGTCGCGATCGACGTGACGATGTACAGGCCGAGGCCGACCGCAAGGCTGCCGCGGCCGGCACGCTCCGTCTTCGCCGCGAAGATGCGCATGATCGTGTGAGGAAGCACCGCGTTGACCGTGCCCCAGATGATGAACGCGCCGATGTACGACACGAGTGGGTAGGCCTCGGCCCCGCTCCAGAAGGGGCGGAGCGTCGTCGCGAGATCGTACAGCGACGCCGGACCGCTGTGGGCGGCGAAGGCGATGCCGCCGCATATGACGACCACCGAGATCATCAACAGGCCCTGCACGAAGTCGGTCAGCGTGACCGCCTTCATTCCGCCGAAGAACGTGTAGAAGATGTACACGGCGCCGATGACGATCACCGACCAGCCGTAATCGAAGCCGAACAGCTGCTCGCCGAGCATGCCGCCCACCTTCATCTGCGCCACGAGATACGCGACGAGGACGCCGATCAGGATGATCGGGACGATCGTGTTCAGCACCCTGTTGTGATACCGGACGCGCAGGAACTCCGGAACGGTGGAGATGCGCATGTTGCGCAGCACCTTCGCCAGGAAGAACGTCGCGATGAGGTACCCGAGCGCCACCCCGCCGTTGTAGGCCGTGATGTATCCCCATCCACCGGCGTACGACAGACCGATGTTGCCGAGCATCGTACCGCCCGTGGCGAAGGCCGCGAAGATCGCGAAGCCGTTCACCCAGACGCCGACGTTGCCGTCACCGGTGAGGTATTGACGGCTGCTGTTGTGGCCCCCGCGGCGGGCGTAGAGGCCGACTCCGACGCAGAACGCGATGTAGACGATCAGGATCACGAG
>DXDC01000052.1 GCA_019115685.1 Candidatus Agrococcus pullicola | reverse complement strand
CGTATACGCAGGGTGTCCCGAACCCGTACGGGCAGTCGGGGTACGTGCAGCCGCAGGCAGGACAACGACCAACGGACTGGGCAGCACCCGGTTCGTACGAGGGCGTCCGTCCGTGGGATCAAGGGGCCGGTGGCGTGCCGATGGCTCCCCTGCAGCAGGCGCCGAAACCTCGTTCGAGGTGGACGCCCGCCGTGCTGCCGCTGGATGGCCAGGACTACGCGAGCGCCTACCGTCCGTTCACGAAGCGCTGGGGTCGCTGGTTCGCGGTCGGCGCGATTGCGGCCGGCTTCTTCATGCTCGGTCAGATGCCGATGACGGTCTGGATGTTCGGCTGGATGTTCTCCAATGCCGGAGACTTCATGTCCGGCGGGCCCCTGGACCCGATGGAGGCAATGGGAGACCTCATGGGCTCGCCCTGGTTCCTCCTGCTCACGAATTTCTCCTGGGCGATCATGATCCCCGGCAGCATCCTCGCAATGGCCGTCTACGGGCCGAAAGCGTGGCGTTTCGTGCTGAGCGTGACCGGCAAGTGGCGGTGGGACGTCACGCTGAAGTCACTGGGGTTGATCGCACCCTTCTTCGCGCTCTACATCGGGACCATGCTTTTCATGGAGATGGGCAGCGACTGGCAGTGGAACCCCAACTGGATGCTGGTCATCATCGTGCTGCTCACGACCCCCCTGCAGTCGGCCGGGGAGGAGTTCTTCTTCCGCGGCGTGCTCACGCAACAGATCGCCGGTTGGATTCCCCGGCCCGTCATCGGCTCGCTCGTCGCCGGTGGAGTGACCGGAATCATCTTCGGTGCCATGCACCTGCACGGGTTCACGCTCCCGACGCTGCAGCTCATGTTCGTCGGTTTCGTGTGCTCGCTGCTCACGTGGCGTACCGGCGGGCTCGAGGCCGCGAGCGTTCTCCACGCGTGCAACAACGTCTTCATCATGCTGCCGCTCGCGTTCATGGGGTTCGCGGCCTTCGACCCCAACGCTCCCGGCTCGGACGAGGCCGGTGCGAGCTTCGGAGCCGAACTCCTCGTCTTCGGAATGGCGACGGCCGCGATGGCCCTGTCATACCTCGCTGTGCACTTCGGGCTGCGCAAGGAGCAGCGAGTCACCGAGGGAGCGCCGGGTGCCGAGGCGCTGTTGGTGCCCTCGCACGGCCCCGCCGCGCCCGTGGGAGTCGCACCCGGTTACGGCGCACCCGCTCAGGGCTCTCACGTCCAGAATCCGTACGCGCAGCCGGCTGCGCCCGCTCCTTCTGCGGCTGCTCCGCCGACGGAGGCTCCTCCCACCGCGCCGCCACCGCGAAGCGGCTATCCACCGCACGGGGGCCGGCCTGCTCAGAGCGCACCGGCGCAGGGCATGCCTAATCCGTACGCGCGCCCTTCGGCAGCCGCACCTCCCGTCGGGCCCGCTCCCTCAGCCCCAGGGCCCGTTGCATCGACACCGGCCCCGAACCCGTATGCGCCTCCGCCCGCTCCTGAGTACGCGCCGCCGCTCGGAAACGCCAACGTGCAAGCCGCTCCTTCAGCGGCCGACTCCGCTGAGCAGAACCCCTACGCGCCACCCGCGCCGCGGAGCACGGAGGACGACAAGAACGGAAGCGGCACGGAGGTATAGCCTGCGGGGCCGCGACGGGGCCCGGCTAATTCAGCTCTTGGTCACCGATTCGGCCTTGGGCGCCAGCCCGGCCTTGGCGCGCTCTTCGGCCTCGATCTTGTCGTAGACGCGGCGCGAGGTGCGGTCCGCCCGAACGATCGCCCGCAGGATGAACCAGAAGATGCCCCCGACGAGGATCGTGGGGATGATCGAGAAGAGCGCGTTGGCCCAGTATTCCTCTGGCATAGGCACCATTCTACCGGGCGAGTCAAACCGCCCGAGGCGCGCGAAGGCCACGCGGACATCGGGGCTGCCGTCAGCAGTGGCGCGCTAGACGGTGAGCAGTTCGCGAACCCGTGCGGGCCCGATTGCGAGCAGCAGCGTCGGGATGCGCGGCCCGGTCTCCCCACCCACCAAGAGCCGGTACAGGAGTGCGAAGAATGCGCGCTGTGCGGCCGAGAGCTCTTTGTCGCCCTTGACGATCGCATCCGCGGGCAGCCCTCGCTGCAGCTTCGGCACACCGTACGACTGGTGCGTGAGGCCGTCGAGTGTCCACGCATCCTCGATGCGCGGCAGGTCGCGGTCGGCGTCGCCGTCGAGCAGCAGTGTCAGGGCTTCGCGCTGCTGCTCGTCGAGTGAGGTCAGCAACTCACTGTCGGGAGCATCCAGAACGACCGTATGCTCTTCCTCCGGCATCTTCGTCGCGACCCACTCGGTGACCCTGTCGAGGCGTGGCCGCAGTTCGTCGAGCGAGGAGACCCCCTGCGCGTCCAGCCCACCGGCGATCCGTAGAATCTGCTCTTCGTCCCCCGTCGTAATGTCGACGATGGATGCGAGGGTCCGGTACGCGATACGGTGCGGGGTCTCCGGCAGCGTCGAGTCGGCCGTCGATGTGGCGCGTGTCAGTGCCGCGAGTTCAGCGGGCTGCGCGGTGCCGGCAGCGACCTTGCGGTGCAGAGCGTCCCACTCGTCATAGGTGCGCTGCAGCGGGGATGCGAAGTCGATGTCGAACGACTGATTCATGCGACGCCTAGCGTACAACCAGCGCAGCACAGCGGGCTCCATCACCTCCAGCGCGTCAGACGGCATCGGCGCACCTCCGCGCGAGGAGGACATCTTCGCGACACCGCCGAACCCGACGAATGCGTACATGGGGCCGAGGGGTCGTTTCCAACCGAAGATCGGCGCGAGCTCCAGCCCCACTTGGAACGATGAGCCCGGTGACTGGTGGTCGACGCCGCTGGGCTCGAACACGACCTTCTCATACGCCCAGCGCATGGGCCAGTCGACCTTCCAGACCAGCTTGCCGGAGCGGAAGTCCCGAAGCAGTACGGTCTCCCGGTGACCGCAGGCGCACGAGTACGTCATCTCGGTGGTTTCGGTGTCGTACGCCTCGATCGTCGTGAGGTCTTTGCCGCAGGCCGTGCAGTAGGGCTTGTAGGGGTAGTACTCGCTGCCAGCGGAACCGTCGTCCTCCGAGGCGGCACCCGATGACTGATCGAGTGCTGCCTGCAGTTCCTCGTCTTCGTCTTTCGCCGCCGGCAGCGTCCGGAACTTCGCCAGCACCGCATCGATCTCTGCCCTGTGCTTCATAGCGTGCAGAATCTGCTCCGTATAAGCCCCGGAGGTGTACTGCTCGGTCTGGCTGATGCCGCGGTACTCGATGCCGAGCGCGGCGAACGACTCCTCAGCCTGGGCTCGGAAATGCGCCGCCCAGGACGCGTGCTCCGAACCGGGAGGAGCGGGCACGCTGGTCAGCGGCAGACCGACGTACTCCTCCCACGACTCGTCGACGCCGTCGATGCCCTTCGGGACCTTCCTGAACCGGTCGTAGTCGTCCCAGGAGATGATGTGCTCGGCGGGCAGCCCCCTTCGTCGTAGTTCGTCGGCAACGAGGTGCGGGCTCATGACCTCGCGGAAGTTTCCGAGATGAATGTTCCCGGACGGCGACAGCCCGGATGCCGCGAGTGGCACGGTGCCGCGTTGTTTTGCTTCAGCAGCAACCTCGTCGGCTAGTCGCGACACCCAGTCGGCGCGCTCGTGTTCGACGGACGTGGCTGCAGAAGAAGTCGTCATGATCATCCATTCTAGGAAGATTCCGGATGCGCTCGGGCCGTGTCGGCTCGAGCACACTCAGGGTGCTCTCACATTGCGCACCTATGCTGCTGCTATGCGCACAGCAGTGACAGCAGTCGTGATCGGTGTAACGGTGCTCGCGGCAGGCTACGCTCTCTTCGTTCTGGCGAACGGACTCTGGGATGCTCATCAGCCATTCGGCGTCATCGCCGTCGGTGTCGCGATCGCTGGTGCTTTCGTCGTGCAAAGCGGCCGACGCCGCCGTCGATACGGGAGCCGCTACGGCAGCCGCTACGGCCGGAACCGGTACGGCAGTCGAACGGGTCGCCGACGCGGCTCGACGGGTCGCTCCGGCAGCCGTAGCACCGGCTGGAACTCCTTTGGCAACTCGAGTCGCTCCGGCGGGTTCAGCTCATTCGGGCGGTCATCATCGCGGAGTGGGTCGAAATCCCGTGGCTCGTCGGGCGGGGCGCGCAGCAAACGTCGCTGACCGATTTCTGCGCCGAAGACGCGCGTGAAGTAGACACGCATCCCATCGGAACGATTCGTGTCGCGCTCTCGTGCCCTGCTCTCGCGGGCTCGGCTCCTCGCTGCGCCCGAGGCGAGCAGCCGCTGCAGCCGGAGGCGCGCCGAGCCGAAGTTGACGGACCCGCTCACGAGCCCCGCCCATCAGGGAATGCGCACGAGGGTGTTGTCAATGAGACGAACTCCGTCGACGGTGCCGGCGATGAGCACCCGCACAGCCCCCGAGTGGTTCTCGTCGACCGGCAGGAACGTATCAGGATCGACAGCGGCGAGGTAATCGAGCTTCACTTTGGTGTCCGACTGCATGACGCCCTGCGCAGCCGCGAGCATCGGTTCGACGCCGAGGTCCGCCGAACGGCTCGCAGCGACGAGCGCGCGCGGGATCGCAAGGGCATGCTCCCGCCTTGCCGGATCAATCCGTGCGTTTCTGCTGGAGAGCGCGAGTCCGTCGCTGTCGCGTTCAGTTGCGACGGGCACGATTTCCGTCGCGAAGTCGAGGTCGGCAACCAGCCGCCGGACGAGATGCAACTGCTGCGCATCCTTCTCGCCGAAACAGGCGAAGTCGGGCTCGACGATGTTGAGCAGCTTCGAAACCACGGTCAGGACGCCGTCGAAGTGCCCCGGCCTGCTGCGCCCCTCGAACCGCGAGGCGGTCATCCCCGCCTGCACCGTGATCTCGGTCTTGCCGTTCGGGTAGATCTCCTCGGTCGACGGGGCGAAGACGTACCCCACCTCGTACGCATCGAGTTTCTCAAGATCGTGATCGAGAGTACGCGGATACGCCTCGAGGTCAAGCTTGTCGCCGAACTGCGTCGGGTTCACGAAGATCGAGACAACGACGACGTCTGCCTGTTCGCGGGCGGCTGCGACCAGCGCGAGGTGCCCCGCGTGCAGTGCTCCCATGGTCGGCACGAGCGCGATGCTGCGGCCGGATGCTCGCTCGGTCGCCAGCGCCTGCCGGAGTGCTTCGATACTGCGGATGGTGGAAGTGGGCACGGCTGGCAGTTTACGGTACCCGCGCGCGCTCGACGCACGCCGCCAACGGCTCGAAGCGCGTCAACTTCTCGGTCGCCTGATGTAGAGAAGACGCTGCGGCGTGTCGTCGCCCAGCGACCGTGAAGTCTGCAAGCCGTTCAGACGGCTGGACTTCATCGCTTACGGTTCACGCCGCTCGTCCTCAGGCGTCGACGGCTGCTGCATCGGGTTCACGACCGGAGGAGGGTTGCGTCTCGACCACTGCTGCTGGTCGGAACTGCCGCTCGGTGCCGCAGGGCTCGGAGCGGTCGGGTTCGACACCGGTGGCGGATTCCTGCGTGACCACCGCTGTTGCCCAGGGTCGGCAGCGGACGTCGGTGTCACTCGTTGCTCTGTCTCAGGAGTGCCGGAGTTCGGCGGCGGGTTCCGCCTCGACCACTGTTGCGGCACCGCATCGATAGGGGCCTGATCTGCGCCGGGACGCGCCCCGGGAGGTGCCTGAGGTGACCCGCTCTGGTCGCCCCCCGGCTTCGGATGCGCGATGGGCGTGTGCGTTATGGGAGGCCGGTCGGGGAACTGCACACC
>DXDC01000486.1 GCA_019115685.1 Candidatus Agrococcus pullicola | reverse complement strand
CGGCGGTGATCTGGACATGAGCAAGCGTGGACACACCGCAACTCTGATAACTGCGGCTCTCGTGACGCTCGTCGAACTCGGCGCCACGCTTTCCGGCCAAGGTGGCGATCCTGTAGATCTCGTCGCGGGCTGGGCACCGACTCGACCGGGTGATATCTGGGCGATCATACTGACCGCGGTCGGCTGCGCGGCCCTGTTCGTCATTTCGCGCTTTCCCCTCATCGCGCTGCTGACTTCATCCGCCGCCTACATCGTGTTCATTATGCGCGACTACGAATTCGGCATGACGCTTCCCGCGATGGTCGCGATCTTCATCGTGGCTGCCGGCAGCCGCGGGCGATTCACGGCTCTGACGGCGGCTCTCATGTGTCTTACCGCAACCGCCGTATGGATCTTCATGCGCACAGCCACCATCACTGACTCGGGAGTCGCGATTCTCGTCTGGGTGGCATTCGGAACCGTGTCGGCCGCCTTCTTCTTTCTCCCCGCGCTGTTCGGAGAACTGGTGCGGCTTCGACGACTCACAGCCGAGTCGAAGATCTAGCGGCGCAGGTTTTGCGCTGCATATACTTCATTGGATGAGCAGAGCATCCGAATCGCGCAAACCCGCACTCATCGTCATCGACGTGCAGAGTGGCTTCCATGACGCCGAGTACTGGGGAGAACGCGATAACCCCGACTGCGAGCAGAACATCGCAACGCTGATCGAGCACTGGCGCGGCAAGGGATGGCCGCTTGTCTTCGTACAGCACGACTCAGCGGATCCCCTGTCGCCGCTGACACCCGGCAGTGCCGGGAACGAGTTCCAGGATGTCGTCACCGGAGCACCCGATCTGCTGGTGCGAAAGACGGTGAACTCGGCCTTCTACGGAACTCCCGATCTCGACGACTGGCTGCGAAATCAACAGATTGACGAGGTAGTGATCTGCGGGATCACGACCAACCACTGCTGCGAAACGACCGCTCGCATGGCTGGGAATCTCGGTTACGAAACCTATTTCGTGATCGACGCCACTCACACCTTTGCGCGGACCGCCTCGGATGGGTCACGCATCCCCGCAGAGGAGCTCTCACGCATCACCGCCGCGAACTTGCACGGCGAATTCGCGACGGTCATCGCAACGCACGATGCGGTAGCCGACCAGCGTTCCTATCGGTAGGCGCGCAGGTACTGACCCGGCACATAGGGCAATTCTTGCCTCAATGTCCTTGCCGCACGGATGGCGAAGTGCGGATCCCGCAGCATCTCACGCCCGAGCAACACGGCATCCGCCTGCCCCGAGGCCAGAATCTGCTCCGCCTGGAACGGCTCGGTTATCAGACCGACCGCTGCCGTTGGCACCCCGGTACGTTCACGGATGCCGGCAGCGAAAGCGACCTGGTAACCGGGGCCGACTGGAATTGTCGCCGGCACGTTGGCGCCGGTCGATACGTCGATGAGATCGACACTGTGCTCCTCCAGCAGCTTGACGATCTCGACCGTGTCGTCCAGTGTGAGGCCGCCATCCGTCCAGTCCGTCGCCGACAGCCGCACGAACATCGGCACGCTCTCGCCGATCTCGCCGCGTACGGCATCGACGACCTCCAGCAAGAAACGGGCACGATTCAGCAGCGTTCCGCCGTACTCGTCGGTTCGAGTATTGCTGAGCGGCGACAGGAACTCGTGCAGCAGGTAACCGTGCGCGGCGTGGATCTCGACGAAGTCGAAACCGGCTTCCATCGCCCGGTGCGCCGACGCAGCGAACGCCTCTACAATCTCGCGAATTCCCGCCTCATCGAGCGCGCGAGGAGCCGCCAGGCCGGGGAAAGCCAGTTCCGAAGGCCCATCAGTGACCCATCCACCTTCATCGAGAGGAATGCTGCCCGTACGATTCGTGCCCCACGGTGACCAGGTCGCAGCCTTGCGGCCCGCATGCGCGAGCTGGATGCCCGCCCTTGCACCCTGCGACTGCATGAAGCCGACGATGGGCGCGAGTGCGTCGCGTTGAGCATCGTTCCAGAGCCCGAGATCCTGCGGAGATATCCGCCCCTCGGGTACGACGCCGGTGGCCTCGACGATGATCGCTCCCGCCCCTCCGCGGGCCATGCCTCCCAGATGCGCCAAGTGCCAGTCGGTAGCGACGCCGTCTTCTTTCAGCGCAGAGTACTGGCACATCGGAGGAACCCAGATCCGATTTCGGAAGGTGACTTCGCGAAGCGTGAGGGGTTCGAACAGCAGGTGGGACACGAGGCATTTTCCTTCGCGATCGGAGCAATCGAGAATGTTCGATACTTATCGTACTACGAGCACTGTCGTACAATTGAGGAAGTAACAATCGAGCCGAGGGGGACCGTGCGAACGCTGGAGCATCCTTCGCGTGAGGACATGCAACTCGACACTGTCCTGGCCGCTCTCGCCGACCCGGTGAGACGGCAAGTCGCCTGCCGACTCTTTGACCACGAGGACGGGCACGCGTGCGGCACTTTCGACCTCCCCGTATCGAAGTCGACATCGACCCACCACTTTCGAGTGCTGCGCGAAGCGGGTGTCATCCGCCAGGAGTATCGGGGCACATCCATCATGAACTCGCTGCGCCGAGAGGACTTGGAGATCCGATTCCCCGGGCTGCTCGAAGCCGTTTTCGCCGCGCAGCACATTGAAGATACGACAAGCAGGTAGCCTGGCCGTAGGCAGTTGTTCACAGGCAATGGCGCCGATGCGACGAAGGGACGAACATGACCCGCCGACCGCCCCGCGAGGACTTCTCGGACGCAGATATCGAGATCAGCGAGCCCAAGGATTACGCAGCCGGCCTGGGCGGCGTCTACCACTCGATGAAACCCGCTATCCGCGACATGGGTCTCGCGCGTACGGCCAAGTTGATGACGAAGATCAACCACAAGGACGGCTTCGACTGCATGAGCTGCGCCTGGCCGGACCCCGAGCATCGCAAGCTCGCGGAGTTCTGCGAGAACGGCGGCAAGGCCGTCACGTGGGAAGCCACGCCGGTGAAAGTGGAACGGCCGTTCTGGCAGGAGCATTCACTCAGCTCACTCGAAGACAAGACCGAATACTGGCTCGGGCTGCAGGGCCGACTTATCGAGCCCGTCTACAAGCGGAAGGGTTCCGACCACTACGAACCGATCGCATGGGACGACGCGTTCCGCATCATCGCCGGGCACTTGCGCGACCTCGACAGCCCCGATCAGGCCGCGTTCTACACGAGCGGACGCGCGTCCAACGAAGCGGCGTTTCTCTACCAACTGCTCGCGCGGGTGCTCGGCACGAACAACATGCCCGACTGCTCGAACATGTGCCACGAGTCGACCGGAACCGCGATGCTCGAGACCGTCGGCATCGGAAAGTCGACTATTCGCTACGACGACTTCGAGCAGTCGGACTTGATCATCATCATGGGGCAGAACCCGGGCACGAACCATCCGCGCATGCTCACCGCGCTGCAGGAGGCGAAGAAGGCCGGTGCCAAGATCGTCGCGATCAACCCGCTGCCGGAGGCGGGCCTGATCGGCTACAAGGATCCGCAGAAGGTGACCGGTTACATCGGCAAACCGACGAAGATCGCCGACCAGATGATACAAGTGCGTCTCGGCGGCGACATGGCGCTGCTCCAGGCCGTTTCGAAACGAGTGCTGGCTGCTGAGGCGAAGAACCCGGGCACGGTGCTCGACCACGACTTCATCGACCGCTACTGCGACGGCTTCGAAGCCTTTGCCGAGCACCTCGAGAACCTCGATGAGCGGGAAGTCGAGCGGGCCGCCGGGGTGCCGATGGCCGAGATCGACGAGCTCGCAGAACGCTACATCAGCTCCGATCGCGTCATCGTCTGCTGGGCGATGGGTATAACCCAGCACCGCAAGGCCGTCGACACGATCAAAGAGATCATGAACCTGCTGTTCCTGCGGGGCAACATCGGCAAACCCGGCGCCGGCGCCTCC
>DXDC01000051.1 GCA_019115685.1 Candidatus Agrococcus pullicola | reverse complement strand
AGACCTCCGCGAGGGCCCGCAGCTCTGAGTTCGACCCGAAAACCAGGTCGGCGCGCGTACCCGTCCAGGTCTTCTCGCCAGTCTCGTCGCTCGTCGCCTGGAACAGGGTGGAGCGTTCGTCAATCGGCTTCCACGTGGTGTTCAGGTCGAGCAGGTTGACGAAGAAGTCGTTCGTCAGGGCACCGGGGCGGTCGGTGAGCACACCGTGCGTGGACTCGTCCCAGTTGGTGTCCAGCGCGCGGAGGCCACCGACCAGCACCGTCATTTCGGGCGCTGAGAGCGTCAGCAGGTTGGCGCGGTCGACGAGCAGGTGCTCGGCGGGCCTCCCGAGCGCGCGATCGCTCTCGTAATTGCGGAAGCCGTCCGCTGCCGGATTGAGGTACTCGAACTGCTCGATGTCGGTCTCTTCCTGCGTTGCGTCGGTGCGACCCGGCGTGAACGCGACGTCGATGTCGAAGCCGGCGGCCTTCGCGCCCTGCTTGACTCCCACGTTGCCGGCCAGGACGATCAGGTCGGCAAGCGATACTCGCTTGTCGCCGTTCGCCGCATCGAACTCTTCCTTGATGCTCTCGAGGGTCTTCAGCACCTTGGCGAGCTGCTCGGGTCGGTTGACCTCCCAGCTGCGCTGCGGCTCGAGACGGATACGCGCACCGTTCGCGCCACCGCGCTTGTCGCTGCCGCGGAAGGTCGACGAGGCCGCCCATCCGGTCGAGACGAGCTCGGAGACCGTGAGATCCGCATCCGCGATCTTCGCTTCCAACGCTGCGACGTCCTTCTCATCGATCAGTTCGTAGTCGCGAGCGGGAACGGGGTCCTGCCAAATGAGGTCCTCTGCGGGAACCTCGGCACCCAGGTACCGAGCCTTCGGGCCCAGGTCGCGGTGCGTGAGCTTGAACCACGCCCGGCGGTACGCCTCGGTGAACGCCTCGTGGTCCTCCTTGTAGCGGAGAGAGATCTCGCGGTAGATCGGGTCCTCACGCAGCGAGATGTCGGTCGTGAGCATCCGAGGCTCGCGGCGGCCGTCGAAGTCGGCCTCCGGCACCAGATCTGAGCCGCCGTTGTTCTTGGGACGCCAATGCAGGTGGCCGCCGGGGCCCTCTACGCACTCCCACTCGTAGGCGAACAGGATGTGGAAGAACTCGTTGTCCCAGCGCGTCGGGTGATAGGTCCACGTGACCTCGAGTCCGCTGCCGATCGCATCGCGGCCCTTGCCTGTGCCGTAGCTGCTCTTCCAGCCGAGGCCCTGCTGTTCCATGCCGGCTGCCTCCGGCTCGGCCCCGACGTACTCGTCCTCGCTTGCGGCGCCGTGCGTCTTGCCGAAGGTGTGGCCGCCGGCGATGAGCGCGACGGTCTCCTCGTCGTTCATGGCCATGCGCTTGAATGTTTCGCGAATCTGGTGCGCCGCGGCGAGCGGGTCGCCGCTTGCCCGCGGACCCTCGGGGTTCACGTAGATGAGGCCCATCATCGTGGCGCCGAGCGGCTTGGCGAGTTCTCCGTTGCCGTCTTCGCCGAGACGGGCCTCGTCACCGAGCCACGTCGTCTCCGACCCCCAGTAGACGTCGGCGTCGGGCTCCCAGACGTCGGGACGCCCACCTGCGAAGCCGAACGTCGGCATCCCCATCTGCTCGTGGGCAACATTGCCGGCCAGGATCATCAAGTCGCCCCAGGAGAGAGACTTGCCGTACTTCTTCTTCACCGGCCACAGCAGGCGACGCGCCTTGTCGAGGCCCACGTTGTCGGGCCAGCTGTTGAGTGGTGCGAATCGCTGCTGGCCGTGTCCGCCGCCGCCGCGGCCGTCGAAGACGCGGTAGGTACCGGCGGAGTGCCACGCCATGCGAATCATGAGCGGGCCGTAGTTGCCGAAGTCGGCGGGCCACCACGGCTGCGAGTCGGTGAGAAGCTCGGCGATGTCTTGCTTCACCTGAGCGAGGTCGAGCGATTCGAAGGCAGCTTTGTAGTCGAAGTCGCCGCCCATCGGGTTCGCAACGTCTGGGTTCTTGGCAAGAATCTTGAGATTGAGGCGGTCCGGCCACCAGTCGGAGTTCGTGGTTGCCCCTCCCGCGGGCTTAGCGGATCCTTCTGTCGGGGTTGGTCCCTTGCCGCTGTGGTCAACGGGGCATTTGCTGGCGTCTGTCACTGCCATTCCTTTCCTTACGGGGTATCGGTGGTTACGGTGAACTCTGAATTACTGCTGGAGTCTCGTTCGCAGTCGGCGCAAATGCCGCGGAACGTGATCGAGGCTTCAAGGACTCGCATGCCGTGCGTATGGTCGGGCTCGAGGCACGGGGACTGGCCGACGGTGCAGTTGATGTCCTCGACTCGATGACAGTGCACGCACACGAGGTGGTGGTGATTGTCGCCGACGCGGGTCTCGTAGAGCGCGCTGTCGGAGCCCGGCAGCTCAATGCGGCGCAGGAGTCCGTGTGCGGTCAGGTCACGCACGATATTGTGCGCCGACTGCTGCGATAGCGATGGGTGCAGAGCCGCGATCGACTCGTGCAACGCGCTGGCGGAGCAGTGGGGATGTTCGGTCAGGTATTGCAACGCCGCAACTCGGCCAGACGTCGCTTTCAGCCCGGCGTCGCGCAGCATGGTCGCCCATTCGATGGGGCTCTTCACTGCTGACACGTTCATACTCACACTCTATCGTAATTTTGATTTGCTCAAAACAAGCGGTGCGGTCCGTGGCGAGATCTCAGACGAATCAGGTAGCCAGAAGCGCGGCGATAGGTGGATAATGAAGGGGATGCTGGAGCACCGACATTCGAGAGCGCTGCGAGGGGCCACAACCGCTTCGTTCGCTACGTTCGTCGCTCTCATGTCGCACATCGCTGCGGGAGCGGATGTGCCAGGACCGCTCGGGATCGTTGTTCCGCTCGCGATCGCACTGCCGATCTGCACCATCGTTGCCGGCCGCAGGCTTTCCCTTCTCGGTATCAGCGTCTCCGTCGCGATCAGTCAATTGCTCTTTCACGCTCTGTTCATTTTCGGAACCGTTCCCTTCGCGCTGCAGAGCGGACACGCCCACCACAGCATGCCCGAAACTGCAATGCACGGGGCCGCAGCGGCGCACGAGCACGCTCACTTCTTATTCGCCGATAGCCCCGCGATGATGATTGCCCACGCTGTGGCCGCTGCGATCACCGCTTTGGGTCTGTACCGCGGAGAGATTGCGCTCGCGGCGATCCTCCGCACCGGTCGCAGCGCCCTGGGCTTCGCTCGTGCGGTGCTCGTACTCGTGCCCGTGCCCGAGAAGCCGGACGCACCGAGCGTCCCGATCGTCACCCGGCAACGCCGCGAATCGGCCACGACAGTCCTGTTGCCCGTCCATGCATACCGCGGGCCACCTCGTTCGATCGTGTAGGAGACCGCACCGCTAGTGCTGCTGCCCCTGCGTGCGCACGCGCATCCGGTCTCTTCTCCATTCACCGGCATCCGGCCGAACAGGCTGCGCCGGTACCGTTCATGCCTGCTCGATAGTTCGGGCGGCAACCCGGCTGCGGCCGCGCCTTTCAGACGGTGCGCTGCTGGCGGGCTATTGGAATCGCGGATGCACTGCATCCGAAACGGTCGCTCACGCGACGAACGAAAGCGAAAACATGCACAAGAACATCAAGAACACGCGCGTCACCGGGTTGGCAACGGTCAGCGTCGCAGGAGTCGCCCTGGCAGGCTTCGTGCTGACCGGATGCTCGACAGCCGCAGAAGAACTCTCGGTGACAGACCCCTGGGTCCGATCCGAGGCGGGCGAGATGACCGCCATGTTCGGTGAAATCGAGAACACGACCGGCTCGGATCTCCTCATCGACAGCATCGACACGGACGTCGCAGAATCCGTCGAAATGCACGAGATGATCGAAAACGAGAACGGCAGCATGGTCATGCAGGAGATCGAGGGCGGCTTCTCCATCCCGGCGGGGGAGACGCTCGCTCTCGAACCCGGCGGTGACCACTTCATGTTCATCGGTCTACACGACGACCTGCTGGCGGGAGAAACGGTAACCGTGACAGTCCACTTCGAGGACGGCGAACCGCTCACGATCGAGGCCACCGTCAAGGACTTCCCCGGTGGCAACGAACCGTACGACGACGATGGCGAAGGTCACGGGGAGAGCGAAGGCCACGGCGAAGGTCACGACGACAGCGGTGATCACTAATGGCTGACTCGGCTTCTCCGAGCCGGCGGCAGTTCCTCCTCGGAGGGGCTGCCGCCGCAACGGCGGGTGTCGCACTCGGCGTGGCAGGTGACCGCGCCCTGCTCGCAGCGCAACACGCGACGAAAGACCCCCACGGCAAGACCGTGGAACCGTTCTTCGGCGCGCACCAGGCCGGTATCGCGACCGATGCGCAGGCGTATGCGACCCTCCTGGCATTCGACCTGCGCGACGAGACGGACCGAGCGGCGCTGCGACGCATGATGCGCATCCTCACCGACGATGCAGCGCGGCTGACGCAGGGCGTTCCCGCGCTCGCTGATTCCGAGCCCGAGCTCGCTCTGCATCCAGCCCGGCTCACGATCACGTTCGGGTTCGGACCAGAGTTCGTCAACAGGGCCGAAGGCGCCGCCCCCGCCTGGCTCGCTCCGCTGCCGAGCTTCAAGATCGACGCGCTGCAAGACGAGTTCTCGCACGGCGACTTCTTCGTGCAGGTGGCGAGCGATGATCCGACGACTGTCGCGCACGCCGTTCGGATGATCGTCAAGGATACTCGCGGTTTTGCCGCGCTGCGCTGGCAGCAACGAGGGTTCCGGCACAGTCACGGCACGTTCAAGCCGGGCGTGACCATGAGAAACTTGTTCGGCCAGGTCGACGGCACGGCAAACACGGTGCCGGGGACGGGGGACTTCGATCATGTCGTGTGGTCGAACGAGGGCTGGCTCGCGGGCGGCACGTCGCTCGTCTTGCGGCGCATCCGCATGGATCTCGACACCTGGGATCACGTCGGTCGCAACGATCGAGAGCTGTCGGTCGGCAGACGGCTCGATACCGGCGCCCCGCTGACGGGTGAAGAGGAGCACGATGCCCTGGACCTATCGGCCACGGACGCGGGAGGGAGACCCATCATCCCGCCGTACGCGCACGCTCGCCGGGCTCGCAGCGACGACCCGCGAGAGCGCATCTTCCGGCGCGGGTACAACTACGACGACCCGCCGGAACCCGGCGAGGATGAGAACAGCGGCCAGCTCTTCGTGTCGTTCCAGGCCGACGTCGACGCGCAGTTCGTGCCGCTCCAGCGCAGGCTCGAGGAGCTCGATCTCCTCAACCTCTGGACAACGCCCATCGGCTCATCGGTCTTCGCGATTCCGCCTGGCTGTCGGGAAGGAGGATACATAGGGGAGACGCTGCTCGAATAGTCCAGGATGCCCGCCCGGCCCGCCGTGCTGGTGACCGCCGGCGTGAGCGTTGATTTCGTGGTCGGCTTCGCGCATGGGGTGGGTCACGCGACAGGTGAGGATCGCTGTCCTGGGCAATCGTGCTGTGCTGCCTGCTTGTTCCCAAGGCCGAGTGAAGGCTGTCGCAGGGCACCTATAGGATGGTCGCATGGGTGCATTCGCCGACACGCTCGTCATTATCATGCTCGTCATCGCTGCGGCCGTCTTCGTCGTGCTGCTGGTCACAGCGCTCGTGCAGTTGGTTCAGTCGCCCTACGGCATGTATGCGAAGCTCGCCTGGCTTCTGGCGCTACTGGCGACCGGACCGATCGGGATGATCGCTTGGTTCTCCGTCGGCTTCAAGAGCGCCCAACGAGAGCGCAGCATCGAGTACATGCGCCGCTGGCGGAAGACGAACCAGGTCGACACGACAGTCGATATCGAGGAGTTCGCAGAAGCTTCCCGGTGACAACCGGCCGACACCACCGCGGCGGGGCACCGTCGGCTGCAGCCCGTGGCGCGCGCCGGCTCACTGCTTCACGCCGGCGGTGAAAGTCTCGGGCTCGAATTACACCCAACGACCCTGACCCGCGTACAGCACTAGATGGAGACACAATGCCAACAGCAGTTGCAGATCGACCGGCCTTCCTCGAGATCACCTGGCACGACGATCACACGGACGCTGTCGGATACGTCGTCATCGATCGGTTGCTGAGAGGCGTCGCTAGCGGCGGACTGCGAATGCGCAAAGGGTGCACACTCGACGAGGTCCGCGGCCTTGCGGACGCCATGACGAAGAAAGAGGCCGTGCACCTCAAGGACGGGCTTCGCTATGTTCCGGTGGGTGGCGCGAAGGGCGGCGTCGACTTCGACCCTCGCTCTCCTGAAGCCCCCGGGGTACTCGAACGCTTCCTCGACAGTCTCGGCCCGATCCTCCGCAGCTATTGGGCGGCAGGGGAAGACCTCGGCGTGCAGCAGGACGTTCTCGACGAGATCTACGAACGACGCGGTTGGGGCAGCATGATCGCACCCGTGCGAGCGCTGCTTCCAGACCCGGAAGAGGCTGATCGCCGCATAGCGGACGCCTTTGCTGTCGTTGTCGACGGCGTCGCGCAGGACGAACTCGTCGGTGGTCTCGGCGTTGCCGTTTCCGCGCTCACAGCATTGGAATGCAACGGTCGTGCAGTCGAGGCAACGACGGCGGTCGTGCAGGGATTCGGCTCGATGGGTGGGGCGACCGCGAGGTTCCTCGCGGAGGCGGGCGTGCGCGTCGTCGGCATCGTGGATGCGGACGGCATGGTCTTCGACGCCGCTGGGCTCGATGTCAACGCGATGCTTGCCGCTCGCGACCGATTCGGTTCAATCGACCGAAGTCAGCTCGGTGACAGCGTTGAGCAGCTCCCGGGTGACGCTTGGTTGGCGACCGAGTGCGATGTGCTCGTACCCGCAGCGGTCTCCGGCACGATCACAGATGCGAACCAGGCACGCGTGCGAGCCGGTCTCATCGTCGAAGCGGCGAACCTGCCGGTAACGGGGTCTGCCGAGGCGAGCCTTGCCGAGCGCGGCATCCGCGTCGTGCCGGACTTCGTCGCGAACTCGGGTACGAATGCCTGGTGGTGGTGGCTGCTGTTCGGCGATGTCGACGGCAGCTGGGTGCAGTCCAGGGCGCTCGTGGAGCAGCGCCTTGCCGAGCTCACGCGCGAAATGTTCGCGCTGGCTGACCTGCAGAACACCACGCTGCGTAGTGCGGCGCAGCAGCTCTCGGCTGAGAGGCTGGCGAAGCTGGAAGAGCGCGAGCGTACGCTGGTGTCATGAGCGGAAGTGATGCACTGGCGGCAGCGGAGTCGCGTATCCGGGCGATTCCCGACTATCCGCAGTCGGGCGTCGTCTTCCGCGACGTCGCCCCGCTCATCGCCGATGGACCGAGCCTGCGCGCGAGCGTCGAGGCGATGCTGGCTCCGTTCGCCGGCGGATTCGACGTCGTTGCGGGCGTGGAGGCTCGCGGCTTTCTCCTCGCCGGCGTAGCCGCCGCGATCAGCGGTGTGGGCATCCTGCCAGTACGAAAGTCAGGCAAGCTGCCGAGACCCGCCGCGAGCGAGGACTATGCGCTCGAGTACGACACCGCGACGATCGAGGTGCAGGCTGACGTGCAGGAGGGTTCACGCGTGCTGCTGCTCGATGATGTTCTGGCAACGGGCGGGACGCTGGATGCTGCCACCGCTCTCGTGCGCCGTATTGGGCTCGAGCCCGTCGGCATCGCGGTTCTGCTGGAGCTTCTGGGGCTTGGAGGGCGCGAACGTCTTGCGCCCGATATTCCGGTGCACGCGGTATTCACAGCCTGAGCCCTGGCGGGAATGAAACCCGCGACCTCCATGTTGTTCAAATTTGAGATACTTTGAGCACGAGGAGACTCTAATGACGAACGAGCGGCTACTCCACTCCGCGACCGCGATGGACGCTGTGACGCTCCACGTCGGCGATCTGGAAACGATGTCCGACTACTATGCGAAGGCGCTCGCGCTGCAACCGCTGGAGGAGCGCGTTCGAGACCGCTCGCTCCACCGTGTTCTCGGGCGGGGAATCAGACCGTTGCTGAAACTCGTGCACACGCCGGGCATCCCAGCCGTCGATCCGCGGCAGGCGGGGCTCTTCCACACCGCATTTTTGTTCGAGACGCAGGAAGAGCTGGCTGCGACGGTCTACCTGGCCGCACAGGAGCCGCGCAGCCGTTTCGTCGGTTCCAGCGATCACCTGGTGTCCGAGGCGTTCTACTTCACCGATCCCGAGGGCAACGGTATCGAGCTGTATTGGGATCGGCCCCGCGACCAATGGGACTGGACGGGCAATCGCGTTGCCATGGACAGCATCTACCTCGACCCCAACGAGTACCTGCGGCAGCATCTGACCGAAGCCGCCGTCGGCAGCGTCGCACAGGGAGATGGCACGATCGGCCACGTCCACCTGCAGGTTGGCGACGTTGATACGGCACGAAGGTTCTACGTCGACACGCTCGGCTTCGAGACCACAGTCTCGACGTACCCGGGAGCGCTGTTCGCATCCGCCGGCGGCTACCACCACCACGTCGCGATGAACACGTGGAACAGCGGGGGAGCGGGGCCGCGTGCGGCAACGCTGGGCCTCGGTGACGTTGCCATCACGGTGCCGGGCAGGGACGACCTCGATGCGCTGACCGCACGGCTGCGGGAAGGCGGTTTCCAGTTCGCGGACGAGACTTCGTTCGTTCGACTCCGCGACCCGTGGGATACGCAGGTGACCGTTTCCGTCAGCGGAGCGGATGTCGACGCCGTGCTCAGCCGCTGATAAAGAGTCCAGCCGCCAAGGTGCCCGCAGCGAGCACCGGCACGACCCCCTGCTTCAGCGCCGCGCTGACCTTGTCCGGACTGGAAATCAGCAGCACGAGTGCGGCTGCCGCCATTGATCCGGTTCCCACGAACAGCAGGGCTGCTCCCACGGATAGCTGCCCGGCCGTGACCAAGACGATCCCTAGGATCGCAGCGATGGCGAGGAACAGGTTGTAGAAGCCCTGATTGAACGCGAGTGCTTTTGTCGTGCTCGCATTCGCCTCCTCCTTCGTTGTTCCGAAGACGGCGCGAGCGCGGGGGCTTGTCCAGGCGATGGACTCCAGGTAGAAGATGAAAATGTGGATGAGTGCGGCGACTCCGGCGAGGACGAGTCCTGCGATGATCATGGCGATATCTCCTTCCGTCACGGAAGCCGCGGCGCGATTCCAATGATCCCCGGCCTATTCGAGGGGCACACTTCTCGGTCTATACATGGTGACACGCCGTGAAACGACGCTGCCATCAGCTATAGACCGAGAAGTGTGCGGCAGTATGGGGTGGGCGTGCTTCGTGAGGAATCAGTAGGTGTCGGAGGTTCCGTGCGAATTCGATCCACTGGATCGAATTCCGTGGCGCTCGCGGAACGACGTGACCGCCGCATCCGACCCCTGTGCCATGAGCGTGACGTCTGCAGAGACGAATACGAACTCGGCCCCGCGCCCGACAACCCGATCCGCGTCGGCCGGGTTGAAGGCGTTGACGCCAACGGGCTTCCCGACGGCGCTGACGGCATCGATAACTCCGTCGACCGCGGCAACGACGTCGGGGTGCGAGGGGTTGCCGGGATGCCCCATCGAGCCGGCGAGGTCCGCGGGACCGATGAAGAGCGCATCCACGCCGTCGACCGCCGCTATCTCTGCCGCGTTACGAGCGCCCTCGACCGTTTCGATCTGGACCGTGAGCGAGACGTAGCGGTCGGCGTTGTTGACGTAGCCGGAAACCCGGCCCCACCGGGCCGAGCGCGCAAGCGCGGAACCTATGCCTCGTGCTCCTGCGCGTTCGCCGGCTGCTCCCGGATAGCGCACAGCGCGCACCGCGGCCCCCGCATCCTCAGCATTCGACACCATGGGTACGAGCACGTTCTGCGCTCCCGCGTCGAGGAACTGCTTGATGAGCACGTGGTCGTTCCACGGCAGACGCACGATCGGCGTGACCGCATACGGCGCAACCGCCTGCAGAATCGGTACGAGGCCATCGACGCCGATGGGGCCGTGCTCGCCGTCGACGAGCAACAGGTCGGCGCCGGAACCCGCGACGATTTCTGCTGCAACGGGGGAGCCGGAAGCGGTCCAGAGGCCGACGAGCGGACCATCCGCTTCGGCAAGGACGTCCCGGAAGACTGGCGAGAGCCTCATTCGAACGTCACCTCGACTGCCCCGAAGTGCTGATACTCGGCACGAACGGTGTCGCCGGGGCTCACCCAGACGGGCCGCGTGAACGAGCCCGCCAGCAGCAGCGATCCGGCCTCTATCGCCTGGCCGTGCCGCCCGAATCGATTCGCGAGCCAGGCTGCGCTCTCCGCTGGATGGCCGAGAACGCCGGCAGAGACTCCGGTCTCGATGATCTCACCGTTCACGGCGCAGGTCGCGCCGATCCAGGCGAGGTCGTGCTCACGAGGAGCCGCTTCCCGATCGCCGATGACGACGGCGCCGAGTGCCGCGTTGTCGGCGATCGTGTCGACGATCGTCCTGCCGCTCAGTTCGATGTGCGAATCGAGGATCTCGAGCGCCGGGACGACGACCTCGGTCGCCGCCAGCACATCCTCTGCTGTCACGTTCGTGCCCTCGAGGCGGTCCTTCAGGATGAACGCGAGTTCCACTTCGACGCGGACGTTCGACCACCGCGCGTGCTCGACGTTCTCACCCGAGCGTATGAGTTGATCGGCGAAGATCACTCCGTAGTCGGGCTCATCGATACCAGTGGCCTCCTGCATCGCGTGACTCGTCAAGCCGATCTTGAAGCCCACGACCCGGCCTCCGGCATCCTCGCGGCGCTGACGCCAGAGCCCTTGGATCGCATAGGAGTCCTCGACCGTCATGCCGGGGAACCTGGGGCTGACGAGCGGAATCGTGGAACGGGATGCCGTGGCCTCCGCGAGTTCATCGGCGATCTGCACCGTCTGCTCATCGGTCAGGACACGGCCCGTCTTCGGGACACTCGATTTGAAGTCGGCCATCAGAGCTGATTCCCGAGTTTGAAGCCCTTCGCGGCTTCGCCCTTGTAGGTACCGTCTTCATCGCCCTCGCGGGTGTACGAGAAGCCGTCGGCGCC
>DXDC01000485.1 GCA_019115685.1 Candidatus Agrococcus pullicola | reverse complement strand
AACCCCGACAAAAAGGCGTTCCTGCCGGTCCCCGAACGCGAATCGCTCATCCGCCAGGCGATCCAGGAGCGTGGCATCGCCAGCCCGATAGAGGTGACGAACTGGTCGATGGGTCTGCTCGTCGACTACCTGCAGCAGGTGGGCTCGAACATTATCGTGAAGGGCCTGAGGTCGAACGTCGATCTTTCGTACGAGACCCCGATGTCGATCGTGAACCGCGACCTGGCGGAGGTCGAAACGGTCTTCCTGCTGACAGCTCCCGAGCACGGGCACGTCTCGTCGTCGCTCGTGCGACAGGTCGCCACGCTGGGAGGCGATATCAGCCCCTACGTGCCCCGTTCAGTCGCGACCTTCCTGCAGAAGCACCGGTAGTAGCGTGACGGCGGAGTTTGCGGCGGCGATCGAGCGCGAAGTTGCGCGGGTGATTGACGGTAAGGCCGAGCAGATTCGTACTGTTCTGACGGTGCTGCTGGCCGGCGGCCACGTGCTCCTCGAAGATGTTCCTGGAGTGGGAAAGACGCAGCTCGCCCGTGCGTTCGCAGTTGCGATCGGCGGCAGCGTGCACCGCATCCAGTTCACCCCCGATCTGCTGCCCAGCGACATCACGGGCGTGACGATCTACGATTCTGATCAGCGCAGCTTCCAGTTTCACGAAGGGCCCGTGTTCTCGAACATCGTGATCGGGGACGAGATCAACAGGGCGAGCCCGAAGACGCAGTCCGCGCTGCTCGAGTGCATGGAAGAGGGCCAGGTCACGATCGACGGCACGACGCATGCTCTGCCGCGGCCGTTCATGGTCATCGCAACGCAGAACCCCTTCGATATGGACGGCACCTTCGTGCTGCCTGAGGCGCAGCGAGACCGATTCATGGCCAGGCTCGAGATCGGGTACCCCGACGAATCGGCCGAGCTCGCCATGGTGCGATCCCGCCAGACGAACACACCGATCGACGACATCCACACGGTCATCAAGCTCGCCGACTTCTCTCGTCACATGGAGGCGTCGCGCACCGTCCACGTCGACGAGCGCGTCGAACGCTATGCGGTCGGTATCGTGCGTGCGACGCGTGACCTGCCGGAGGTACGTCTCGGTGCCTCTCCGCGATCGACGCTGCAGCTGATTCGTGCTGCGAAAGCCTCGGCGTACATCCAGGGGCGCGATTGGATGTCGCCGGAGGACCTGCGCGAACTGGCACCGCAGATCCTGTCGCACCGGCTCGTGATGCGCGACGGCGGTGCGAACTATGACGACGCGACGGAAGCCGTGCACATAGCACTCGCGAAAGCGCCGGCACCGCCGATATCGCGGGTGCCAGCCACGCGATGATCGTCCCGACGGTCCGAGGCTGGATCTTCCTGCTCGCGGGCCTGGTGTGCCTCTTACTCGCCTACGGCACTGGCCAGCGGGGTCTGCTGGTGCCGGGCGCTCTGCTGCTGGCGATCGTCATGATCGGTGCGCTGTCGCTGATTCCTGTGATGCGCAGGGGGCGTTTCGAGATGCGGATGCCCGCGGACGTTCGCGAGGGAGCGGGCGATGACATCATGCTGCACGCCGACCCCGCTTTCGTCGGCGGCAAGTTTCGCTGGCGTTCGATCGCGTCTGGGCATTGGACGCCCTGGACACGGTTGGAAGGGGAGCGCGGCGCGATCTTCACCGGTGACCTCTCGCGCGGCGTCTATCCCGTTGTTCCGCTCAGGGTACGTGCCGTCGACGCTCTCGGCGTCTGGTATTACCGCAGTAGGAGGGGAGACCGGCAGCAACTCACAGTGGGCCCGCAAGTGATTTCGCTCGAGTCGCTCGTGCAGAGCGGCTTCGGGTCGCAGTCGTACGCGAACCTGCTCGGCGTCACCGACCAGGTCGATCAGCTCGTGCGCGACCACCGGCGAGAAGACGGCATGCGCCGCGTGCACTGGAAGCAGAGCGCGAAGCACGACCGGCTGATGGCGCGCAAGGAAGAGCCGCCTTCTGTCGGGAGCGTTACGGTCGTCTTCGACACGGTGAGAGAAAGCTACCTTGACCGTGACGAGTTCGACGACGCCGTCCGCACCTTCGCGTCGCTTCTCGTGACCCTGTCGGAGCACGGGCTCGACATTCGTGTCGTCGAGTCCGGCAAACCTGCGCTCTCCCCGCACGTGACGAAGCTGGGAGAGCGTGAACTTGTGCGCGCTCTCGCAGATTTCGATGTCGCCGAGCCCGCTTCGCTGCCTTCTCCCGGTAACCGCGAGCGGGTGCACGTGATCACGGGTGAGCGGCCTGTCGCGTTCGTACGCGAGTTCATCGGTGAGCTCGGCAGGCAAGACACCGTGTGGGGAGCATCCGACGAGGTCGTACAGCGAGGCAGAGCCGAGAGGATTCCGCTTGTTCCTTTCGAAGCGATGAGCCTGGAGAGGATGCTCGCGTGAGCGCGTCGACGGGCACGCACGCCACCCGCAGGCAGCGCGAGGAGGCTCGGTCACAGGGGCGCAACGACCTCGCGGTCGCACCGCTGCTCTTCGCCCTGCCACTGGCAGGGCTGATCACCTCCGCGCAGGTGACGGGATGGTCGTGGATCTTTGCCGCTGCGCTCGCGGTCGGCGTCATGGTCGCGATCGGAACCGGAGTCAGGGTGTCGGGATCCGACTCGCTGCAAACTCGCGCGCTCGCCTGGTGGCTGCAGGCGGGCGCGCTCGCGCTCATCCTTGTATTGCGCGAAGCGTTGGTGAGCGATTGGGAGCCCGCGCTCAGCGGCACGGCGCTGTGGGAGCTGTTGCAGTCGTTGGGCTTCAGCATCGGCAACGGCGTCTGGAACATGGCCTGGTACACGGATCTGCCGTTCCCGGAGGCGGACTCGAAGACCACCGTCATGGTGCTGGCGGCAGGAGTGCTCACGCTCTTCAACGACTTCGTGCTCCGCGTCGTCCGTCTGCCGGCGTTGGCCGTTGCCTGGATGTTCCTGCCGGCACTCATGCCGATGGCCATCCGCATCGACACGCAACCGCTGCTGCTCATGCCGGTGTCGCTGCTGCTCGTCGTTGCGCTGCTGACCTGCGGTCAGCGCATCAGGGGCGCTCGATCGAACAAGACGGGGCTTGCGATCGTCGCGGCCTCGGCAGCGATCGTACTCGCGCTGCCGTTCGTGCTGCCCGACCCGCGCGGGCTCAGCTGGCGGATGCCGGACCTGTTCACGAGGTCCGGCTGGTTCGCCCCCGCTTCACCGGTGCTGTCGGAGGACATCGACCTCGCGTCGCACCTGCAGCGCCCGGACCCGGTCGAGATCATGCGGTATAGCACTTCGGACGGCAACCCGTCGTACTTCCGCTTGACAGCGCTGAGCGATACGTCGCAGGGCGGATTCACGGAGACTCCGTTCGATGAGGATCAGATCTCTCCGTACCTCACCGGAACCGAGCCGACGTTCCTGACGACAGGGCAGTACGAGTTCTCCGCGGAGAGCACCGGCTTCGTTACGCAGTATCTTCCCGTGCCGACCAATGTCACGTTCATCCCGGGCGAGCAGGAGCGCGTGATGGGGCAGGACCGTGTGACAGACGGAGTGCTCTTGCAACCCGATGCTGCGGAACTGCCGATCGGGTACGAGTGGAACGGTACCGCGACCAGGACGATTCCCGACCCCATGGTGTTCGAGGAGAGCTCTACGGAGCCCCGCACCTGGTGGGGCATGTTCGATTCACTCCCTCGTGAAGTCCAGGAGCTGCGCCCGCTCGCGGAGGAAATCGTCGGGGATGTCGGCAGCGAGGTCGCGATGATGGATCGGCTCGTCGAGTGGTTCCGTGCCGACGACTGGCAGTACTCGGAGGAGATACCGTTCGCGGGGTTCGGCAGTGACCCGGACGGGCAGTGGCAGGCGCTGCATGCGTTTTTGGAGGAGCGAGTCGGCTACTGCGTGCACTATGCGTCTGCTCTCGCGGCGCTCGCCTTATCACTCGACATTCCGGCTCGGGTCGCCATCGGTTTCCTGCCGGGCGAGCGGCAGGACGACGGCAGCTTCTCGGTTACGACGAACGACATGCATGCCTGGACGGAAGTGCAGTTGGAAGGGCTCGGCTGGGTCAGCTACGATGTGACACCGGCGATTTTGGCGGGTGAGTCTCGCGCATCCGACCCGGGTGGCAACCCCTTCGGCCCGGACGGCACCGCGCCGACGCCACGGCCGACGGAGACCGAGTCCGCGTCGCCGAGCCCCAGCGATGAGGCCTCGCCGACACCGACGGATTCCGAGGAGCCGTCACCGAGCGACTCCGACGACCCGAACGACACGACGGACGAGCTGCGTCCCTCCGACGAAGCCACGCCGACCGATGAGGATGGAGAGGCGCTGGAGGAAGAGGAAGCGGCTCCCGTGCCGACAGCCGCACTCGTGCTGCTCGGCGTCGTTCTCGTGGTTGTGCTGCCGGTGCTGATCCGGGGAGCGCGTCGCACGCTGCGAAGACGGGCCGGTGTCGTAGGGGCCTGGAACGAAGTGCTCGACACCGCTGTCGACGTCGGTATCCGCATCCCGCCGGGAGCAACGGCTGCGCAGATCGTGCTGCTACTGCGAGAGCACCTCCCGGACGACCTGGCGAGGACGCTCGCGCGTATGCGGCTGGATGCCGAGTCGGCATCCTTCGGACGCCGGGATGCCGTGCTGCAGCCCTACGACGTGGCCGCTGTCCGTGCCATCTCGCGCGAACTGTGGCGGCAATCGACGCCGTTCGGCGTCATCGTCCGTCGATGGCTGCCGCCGAGCCTGATACCGAAACGACTACGCTCGATGCAGACATAGAGGGAGACACGTATGGCGATTCACCTGTTCGGCGGCGGTTGGGCCGAGGACGAGTCGGACTGGACCGGCCGGTTCTTCGAGGATGCCCGAGCACGCGCTGGGCGCACGGCCCGCGTCGTCTGCGTGCTGTGGTCGGAGACCCTGGAGGAGGGCGAGCGCTGGCACGACGAGTATCTGCGTGACCTCGGTCGCTACGACGCCGACGTGAGTATCGTGCCGCTGACGGCCGAGCGGCAGCTGCAGGGCTCGGATCTCGCGAATGCCGACGCCATCTTCATCGGCGGCGGGCACACGCCCGGCTACCACGCCGCAGTCATGCCGCTCGCCGACACCGTGCGGGGGCTTGTCGCGAGCGGAGTGCCGTACGGCGGCTTCTCCGCAGGCGCGATGATCGCGGGCGACACGGCGCTGCTGGGCGGGTGGCGCGTCGGAGGGGTGCCGGTGACCCCCGAACGCAACAGCGAGCGGCTCGATGAGGTCACCGTCGATGCGGGGCTCGGGCTCGTGGACCTCGTGGTCGACGTGCACGCAGCGCAGGAGGGCACCCTCTCACGCGCTGTGGCCATGGTGGACGCGGGGTTCACCGAGCAGGCAGTTGCCATCGACGAGAAGACCTCGCTCATCGTTTCTCCCGGAGGGCTCGAAGTCGCGGGCGAAGGCAATGTTTGGGCGGCACAGGCGGGCGAGAACGGCACGAGGGTTACCGTACTGGCGGGTGAACGCGCGTGGTGAAGCCCCTTGCCGAGCTGATCGCACCCGATTGGGCCGAGGCGCTGCGCCCGGTTGAGCCGACGATCCGGTCGATCGGCGAACGACTGCGCTCGGAGGGCAGACCCTACCTTCCGGCAGGGGAACATGTGCTCCGCGCCTTCACGCAGCCGTTAGCGGATGTTCGGGTGCTGATCGTCGGCCAGGATCCGTATCCGACGCCCGGCCACGCGATCGGGCTCTCCTTCGCCGTGGAGCGCCACGTGCGACCGCTGCCCAGATCGCTGCAGAACATCTATCGCGAGTTGGGCGACGACCTC
>DXDC01000484.1 GCA_019115685.1 Candidatus Agrococcus pullicola | reverse complement strand
CCTCGGCGAGACGATCGACGACGCGGTCGCCCAGGACCTCGCCAGGGTGTTCAAGGCTCTCGGCGATCCCACCCGGGTCAAGCTCATGTCCATCATCGCCGGAAGCAGCGCGGGCGAGATGTGCGTCTGCGACCTCACAGAACCGGTAGGCCTGTCGCAGCCGACGGTCTCCCACCACATGAAGCTGCTCGTCGAGGCCGGCCTGGTCGAGCGCGAGCAGCGCGGCCGCTGGGCGTACTACCGGCCGACCATCGACACCCTGGCGTCCGCAGCCAAGGCGCTCATCGCCTGATGGAAGGCGTGCGCGTCTGTCGACGGAGTGCCTGATTGCCGGACGACCCTCGCTCAGCAGCACTGGCGTCACCAAGACCGATTCTTCCTGCTGCGACAGCCTGCGGAAACCTGCGACGCAGCGGACACGTCGACCAAGACGAGCCAGTGCTAACTTGAAAGCACTACATCCCTCACGCCTCTCCACGATGCGCACTTGGGGGATTTTCTCTGCCCACGTCGTCAAGCTCAGACCGGTCGGTGCTGAGCCTTATCGAGCTCCGCCAGCACCTCGCCAGGATTCTTGACCAGGTCGAACAGGCTGCTTGTCCGGCGGGCCCACCGCGCTGGGTCGTCACCCTCAGCAAACGCGGCAGCCGAGGCGAACTGGTCGTGGAGATTGACCGGCAATAGGTCAGCCAGCTCCGCACCGAACTCGCCAGCGCGGCCGGCTCGAGGAGACGAAGGCCGCAAGAATCTGCCCGGCTTCCCGGTCGCCGGGATCAGTTCGTCTGATGCACCTTCAAGGGCTGCGACAGCGTCGCTCACCCAATCGGTGTCCCAGGCATCAGACAGAGGTACCGCGATCTGCTGAACGCCTTGGATCGCATCTCGTCCCAGCGCCAGTGAGAGCCCGCCTGGATCCTCGTGGTAGTTGAGGTAGCGTGCGACGTCGATTCCTGGAGGGCAGACCTCGGCGAAGACGACGTCACCAAGCCAGTTGCTGGGATCGACGATCCAACCCTCCCGTTCTGTGACAGATGGTTTCAGATGGACCCGGTAGAGGTAAAACTGATTGCCTCGGTCAGCCTGGTCGCGCATTCGCCTGAGCATGTTGTGCACCGCGGCCTCGTACGTGCCGACGTGGAGCGCTTTCGCCCGCTGCCGCGCGGCCCACGCTGTGACCCTCTCGTCGCCGCCCATCATCCTTCGGATCCCGGGCGTCAAGTCCGCCGCGGGGTCGAAGTCCCTCGACGGCCAGTCCGGCTGCGTGCTCGTGTGATACCAGAAAAACTGTGCTACCAGGTCGTCGTTCAGGGCAGGGTCGCCAGCATCGACCGTCACTCTGGGTGCGTCCTCGTGCTCGCACGTCAGGCCGCAGCCGGGACATGTCTCCTTCGCCTGCTCCCAGCGGTCGATCCAGTCCAGGTCGACGACGAAACAATGGCCGCAGCCGCCGCACAGCATGCGCCGATCGCGCCAGAAGTCAAGGGGTCGTTCCATGGCTCCATTCTCCAGGAACGTCTTGCAGAGAAGGACCAACAATCTGGTCCGGGTCGACGGGATGGTCTGTGGTCGTCGGTGCACGAGCTCTAGAACGAATCTCAGAAAGGCTGATTGACCGAAGCCAATCGTGGCCGCCCTGAACGCACGACTCCAGACCTGCGAGCTCATCGCACATTTCGATTACACCAAAGGAGAACTCCTCCTCATAGGCGGAGACGTTCCGATCGTTGACGACAATGGCCGGCTGATAGATGCACTTGGCCTCCCGGGTGGCACCCCCGAGCAAGACGCGGAAGTCGCCCGCGATACAACGGGCTACGAGCTCATCCTGCTCGGCGCGACGAAGCTGCTCATCGCACCGGCCTCCTCGACTGCCGCTGTGAAGTCCCGCTCGGATACTGAGTGCAGCAGGTCGGCCGGCGATCGATCCGAGCCGTCCGGACCCTTCGGTAATCCAGAGTGCGATGTCTGCCACCAGTCCAACAGCGCAGACGCGAGCAGTGTTGGGTCTGTGTCTGCGTATGTGGTGACGAACATTCTGTTAATTTCCGCGAGGGCGTCGATGATTTTGCCGTCACGGAACTGGAAAGCGGGATAGTGCCTGGTCTTCCCGAGTTCGACCTCGATTACGACTTGGTATTTCCGATAGGCCCGCAACAGGCTGCGTTGAGCCGCCTTCATCGCTCGCGCGGCCTGCTCTGGCGTCCGATCGTACTCGGCGTCGATGACCTCTGCGCCAGTCAACGACGCTCGCGTCTCGGCGGCCGTCCGACACTCAGCACGGTCAAGCAGACTCGCCGCCAGCATGGGCGAAGCGTCGAGTGCGAAGCCCCGGTCCCATACAGGGCTGCTCCGCCAATCGTCGGGAAACCCGAGCTGCAACATTGAGAATCCAATCTCCTGCGACCTGGCTTCAATGAAGTCCGCGAAGTCGACGACATCCGACCGCTCCGGCGCGATGCTCAACATGAGGTGACGCAAGATGAGCAGCACGCCATAGAGCTTGTTATCCACGCCCTTGTCCGCGAGCGAAGCCAGAAGGTGGCTCGGGTCCGCGCGTGTCTGTCCCGGTGCGTCGATGACCACGTCGAACGTACGGTTCCACAAGCGGCCGTAATGCGCACAGATGTTCCGGACGTTGCGGATGTTGTTAAGCCAATTGCTCAGTGCACCGCGGTCGCCGCTACCGTCGGCGGTGCAGATTTGGAAGCGCGCGGCGAGGATCTCCTGATCGCCCTGGGGCATCAGGTCGTAAAGGCCGCTCAGGACGCCGAACGACATCACCTCCGTGGCGACCCAGATCGGCAGATGTGGACCGTATGTCTCGCGGAAGTGCACGACGAAGTCTCCGCGTGCGCGCTTCTCGTGGCGGTCGTACTCCTCGAGCCATTCGCGGTAGGCAGTGGTCGGCTCGGGAGACTCACTCGGGTCCGCCGACCGGAGCGCGCCAAGGTCGTCCGGCCGCCGATGGGCGAATCGGTCCGCCCTGCCGAGCCGGTGACCGATGTGGAACCGGAACGACGTTTCGACCATGCTGATGAAGTCACTTAGACGGGTCCGCAGCTCGTGGTCGAACTCGTACAGGGCGACCACGTGGGCCAGGCTCGTCTCGGGCATGAACGAGTCCAGGCGGATCTCGCGGCCGTCCTTGTCGAAACGGTCTGCAGGAGGCTCGGGTCGAGCTCGGTAGAGGTGCCAGTACCCGGACAGCCGGTAGTACCCGTAGCGTTCGAGGACGCCGGCAGCGAAGGTCTCTGTTCCGCAGTCCATGCCCCGCGTGCGCAGCCGCTGGATCTGCTCGGGGATCGTCAGGAATGGCTTGGCGTAGGTGCTGTCCGGCGTGCTCATCTGCTTATCGTCCTCGTGTCCCCGGCGCGGGGCAGAAAGAGAACAGGCCCGCGTCTCATCTAGAGAAGCGGACCTGTCGTGTTGGTACTAGCTTACGGCATCGGTTCACACGGACCAAACGGGCCGACGGAGCAGGACGAGGCCTTCATGAATCGCCAGCCTCACTAAGTCAATGCGTTGGCCGGGCTCTGGATTCGCTCTGAAGACTGGCCATGCAACTGCGCGCTAGAGACATCGGCGACTGGGCAGACGACCCGTTCTGGCGTCGCCACCTCGACTGAACCATAGCCACACACATGGCCCCGTCAGGCCAGAGCCTGACGGGGCGCATGTGTGAGACGCTAGAGCTACACATAAGCGGGCATGTCAGCTGTCAGATCGCCTTCTATCTGAGCGGTTCAGCTCAACTACCGGCAAGTTGGCGAAGCACGTACTGCAGGATGCCGCCGTTGCGGTAGTAGTCGGCTTCACCCGGGGTGTCGATGCGGACGACGGCGTCGAATTCGACCTTCGTGCCGTCTTCCTTCTCGGCGGTGACCTTG
>DXDC01000483.1 GCA_019115685.1 Candidatus Agrococcus pullicola | reverse complement strand
TCGCATATTTTGGAGATGCGCTGGTTCTGATAAGCTGGCAGACGGCTCGCAATCCGCGGGCAATTAATCACGTCTCCTTTGGCCTACTTAGGCCAGCCGCTCACGCGGCAGACTGCTTTAGCGAAGGAAGTCTAATGTCAAGCAAGTCACGTACGCGTTCGAAGGTTCGCCTTTCGCGCGCGCTCGGTGTCGCCCTCACTCCGAAGGCGGCCCGTCACCTCGAGAAGCGCCCCTACGCTCCCGGCCAGCACGGTCGCACCAAGCGCAAGAGCGACAGCGACTACGCGGTTCGTCTGCGCGAAAAGCAGCGGCTCCGCGCGCAGTACGGCATCCGTGAGAAGCAGCTCGTCATCACGTTCAACGAGGCCCGTCGCCAGCCGGGCCTGACCGGTGAGAACCTGGTCGAACTGCTCGAGATGCGGCTCGACGCGCTCGTGCTCCGCGCAGGGTTCGCCCGCACGACCGCGCAGGCTCGTCAGCTGGTTGTGCACCGTCACATTCTCGTCGACGGCAAAATCGTCGACCGTCCTTCGTTCCGCGTGAAGCCGGGCCAGCTCGTTCACGTCAAGGAGCGTTCCGAGGCGCTCGAGCCGTTCCAGGTTGCAGCAGCAGGCGGTCACGCTCAGGTGCTGCCAGACGTTCCGGGTTACCTGGATGTCGAGCTCGACAAGCTGCAGGCGCGTCTCGTACGTCGTCCGAAGCGTGCCGAAGTACCCGTCACCTGTGACGTTCAGCTGGTCGTCGAGTACTACTCGGGCCGCTAGGCTGTAACGGCTGTTCTTGAGGGTCTCCGCTTGTTCGGCGGGGACCCTCAATCGCTAGGATGGACGGTGCTGCACTTGCAGCTTTTCAATCCCGCAAGGAGTCGACCGTGAAGAAAGTGTTGTACCTGGCCCTCGGCATCGCCGCGGGTGTCGTCGCCATTCGATTGATTCAGCAGACCCCGCGCGGTCGTGAAATCGTCGACGATGTGGAGCTGCGCATCGGTGAATTCGCGCAGGCGGTGCGTGATGGCTACGTATCCCGTGAGACCGAACTTCGCAGCGACGATTAAGCACTTCTAGCTCCACATAGCCCTGCTCCCGCGGGCTTCTCCTCGGGAGCCGAAAGAAAGCCCAAATGCAGACTTCTGAGATTTGCGATCGGTGGCTCAAGTTTTTTGAGTCGAAGGATCACACGATCGTGCCGAGCTTTTCGCTCATCAGCGATGATCCCGCAATCATGTTCACGGTCGCCGGTATGGTGCCGTTCATTCCGTATCTTTCTGGGCGGGTTCCCGCACCGTACCCTCGCGCCGCAAACGTACAGAAGTGCATCCGAACCAATGACATCGAAGAGGTCGGTAAGACTCCTCGCCACGGAACGTTCTTCCAGATGGCCGGTAGCTGGTCGTTCGGCGACTACTTCAAGCGAGAGGCAATCTCCTACGCGTGGGAGCTGCTCACCAGTTCCGAAGCCGACGGGGGTTTCGAATTCGATCCCAAAGACCTCTGGGTTACCGTCTACCAGACGGACGATGAGGCAGAGCGTCTTTGGCTAGAGCTTACGGATATGCCGAAGTCGCGCATCCAGCGACTCGGGCTCGTGGATAACTACTGGATGACGGATCAACCGGGACCGGCTGGGCCGGATTCGGAGATTTTCTTCGATCTCGGCCCCGAGTACGGTCCCGAAGGCGGTCCCGCGACGGGCAGCGACCGCTATCTCGAGTTGTGGAACCTCGTCTTCATGCAGGATGAGATCACGAATGTGCGCTCGAAGACAGAGTTCGACATTGTCGGTGAGTTGCCGAGTAAGAATATCGACACCGGCTTCGGCGTGGAGCGCATGGCATTCCTCAAGCAGGGTGTCCGCAACATGTACGAAATTGATCAGGTACGCCCCGTTCTGGATCTCGCATCCGACATGTCGGGTCGTCGCTATGGCGCCAGCAACGAGGACGACGTGCGGCTCCGCATCGTGGCCGATCACGTGCGCTCCTCCCTCATGCTGGTGGGCGATGGCGTGACTCCCGGCAACGAGGGTCGCGGGTACGTGCTGCGCCGCCTCATGCGGCGTGCGGTTCGGCAGATGCGCCTCCTCGGCGTGAAGGAGCCGACGTTCCGCGAGCTGTTTGCCGCATCCCGCGATGCGATGTCACTCACGTATCCGGAAATCTCCGCCGAGTACGGACGTATCGAGCGCGTGGCGCTCGCCGAGGAGGGAACGTTCCTCAAGACGCTGGAGGCCGGTTCATCGGTGCTGGACCTCGCCATCGACAAGGTGCGCACCGACGGCGCGAAACAGCTCGGCGGCGACACAGCCTTTCTACTGCACGACAGCTACGGGTTCCCCGTGGATCTCACCCTCGAGATCGCGGAGGAGTCTGGGCTGAGCGTTGACCGTTCCGCGTTCGATGCGCTCATGAGCGAGCAGCGTCAACGCGCGAAGGAAGACGCAAAGTCTAAGCGAACCCAGCTTGCGGATCTGTCCGTGTATTCGAACCTTCGGGCGAACGGCGAGACTGCGTTTCTCGGCTATAGCGAGCTCGAAGCCGACGGCGAAGTCCTCGGTATTCTCCGAAACGGGGAGCAGAAGCCTGTCGCCTCGGTAGGCGAAGAGGTCGAGGTGATTCTCACCGCCACTGCACTCTACGCTGAGTCCGGCGGGCAGGACAGTGATCAGGGGCGAATCGTCGGTCCGACCGGTGAAGCAGAGGTTCTTGACGTGCAGCGGCCGATACAGGGCCTGATCAGCCACACGGTGCGCGTGACCGATGGCTCGCTTGAGACGGGACAGGTACTGCGCACGGAGGTCGACCCGGTATACCGGTTCGGTGCCACGCAGGCGCACTCCGCCACGCACGTTGTGCACGCAGCGATCCATCAGCTGCTGGGAAAGGACGCCAGTCAGTCCGGTTCGTACAACAAGGCGGGCTTTATGCGGCTCGATTTTTCGTGGTCGCAGGCGCTCTCCCGAGAAACACGGAGCGAACTCGAAGAGGTATCGAACCTCGCCATTGCGGCAGATCTCGACGTCGTGACCCGTACCCTTCCGCTGGAAGAGGCGCGTGCGATGGGAGCGCAGGCCCTGTTCGGTGAGAAGTACGGTGACACGGTGCGCATGGTCGATATCGG
>DXDC01000482.1 GCA_019115685.1 Candidatus Agrococcus pullicola | reverse complement strand
GTCCGAAACAGCGTCAGGAAGTTGTCACGTCCGAGTTCGACGCGCTCAAAGTCAAGTAAGTGCCGTTGCACACCGATTTACACAGAGATCTATTAAAGGAGTAACCAATGCCCAACCTGGACGTCACGATCGAAGAAGGCATCGGCATCATCACCCTGAACAACCCGAAAGCGCTGAACGCCTGGACACAGGAAATGCAGCAGGACATGGCCGCGAAGCTCGATGAACTCGACGGCAATCCCGGAGTGGAGGGCATCGTGCTCACGGGTGCTGGAGACCGCGCGTTCTGTGCCGGCCAGGACCTCAACGAGGTTGCCGACTTTTCGGAGGACCACGTTGAAGAGTGGCTCGAAAACTTCCGTCGCGTCTATGACGCCGTGCTGTCGAACTCGAAGCCCGTGATCGCCGCGCTCAACGGTGTGACCGCTGGCTCCGGCTATCAGCTATCGCTGCTGTGCGACCTCCGGATCGCGCACGCAGGAGTCCGCATCGGACAGCCGGAGGTTCGCTCGGGTATCCCCAGCATCACCGGCCTGTTCCTGACGTGGCAGTCGCTCGGCCACAGCAAGACGGCGGAGATGATGCTGACCGGAAGGCTGCTGGGCGCCCAGGAAGCCGCAGATCTAGGGCTCATTGCGGAGATCCGGCCGCAGGAAGAGGTGCTCTCCCGCAGCATCGAGCTCGCGAAGGAGCTCGCCGCCCTGCCGAAGCAGGCGTTCGCGCTGACGAAGCAGCGCATCCGTGCAACGCTGATGCCCGGCCTGGAGGACGCCTTTGCCGCCGCACTGGAAGCCGACAAGCAGGCATACGGTGACGGAGAGCCGCAGCGTACGGCTGGTGATTTCGTAGCAAAGAAGGGCGCGTAACGGCTGTGGCGTACGACAACGTAAGCCTTGCAGAGGCCGAACGGTTCATTCACGGGCCGGCTCTCTCGGCGGCTCTGCGAGAACTCGCCGGCGTGAATCCGTCTCGCGTCTATCTGCGGGATCGCGAACGGGTCGTCACTGCCGGCGAGCTGAACACGCGGGTGGACGAGGCGGCTGACCATCTCCGCGTTGTCGGCGTCGACGCGTCCTCGCGCGTCGCAATCGCGCTCCCCGTCATGGTCGAACACGTCGTGCTCATCTTCGCGCTGCTGCGCCTTGGAGCACTGTGGATTCCGTTGAACCCGCAACTCAAGGGCGAGCCGCTGCAGCACCAGCTGCGCGACTCCGGCGCCACTGCGGTCATCACCGATGCTTCCGGCCCATTGGCGGAGCACCTCACGGTGGGTGCACCTCCCACTCCCGCGCTGCCCGCGGCCGCAGGCGAAGCACCGGTCGTGATCCCGGCGGTTCGTGAAACGCAAGAGGGTGCGTCGGGAGGAGACAGGAAGAACGCCTGCCTCTTGATGTACACGTCCGGCACCACAGGTCCGCCGAAAGGTGCGCTTGTCAGCGAGACGATGCTCCGTGCGGCCGTGCTGGGAGCGCTCGAGGTTACGACCCCCGAACCTGGCGATGTGTTCTACGTGTGGGAACCGCTGTTTCACATCGGCGGTGCCCAGGTCGTGTTCCTGCCGCTTTTCAGAGAGATCACGCTGGCGCTCGTACCCAAGTTCAGGGCATCCCGCTTCTGGCAGGACGTCGTCGATTTCGATGTCACGCACATTCACTATCTCGGCGGTGTGCTGCAGATCCTTCTGCAGATTCCGGCCACGGAGCAGGAAAGACAGAACCGCGTCAGGATCGCCTGGGGAGCGGGAGCGACACCTGAGGTGCGCGCCGCCTGTCACGAGCGATACGATTTCGCGCTGCACGAGTGCTACGGCATGACTGAAGCGTCGAGCATTGTCACGGTCAACCGCAACGATATGGACGGCGGAGTCGGGCGACCGCTGCCGTGGGTGGAGATCCTGGTCGGCGACACCGAGGAATGCGCGGCGTCGTCATCGAACCGGGGGGCTACCGTGCCCGAGGGCGGCGACCGCAGTATTGGCGAAGTACGTGTTCGCGGACTGGTGGAGGGACTCGTCACCGAGGGATACCTCGGAAACCCGGAAGCCAGCGCGAAGGCTCGTGACGGCGAATGGTTCTGCACGGGCGATCTCGGATACCTCGACGATCGTGGCAGGCTTCACTTCACGGGGCGCGGTAGCGACAGTATCCGGGTGCGCGGAGAAAACGTCTCCGCATGGCAGATCGAGAGCGTATTCGGACTGCACCCGGATGTCGATCGCTGCGCTGTCGTTGGCGTCGAGGCGCAGGTAGGAGAGCAGGAGATGCTCCTGCTCTTCACCACCCCCGAGGGCAAACAGGTTGACCCTGCGGCGATCCTGCAGTGGGGGCAGAGACAGCTGGCGAAGTTCCAGGTGCCGCGTTACGCGCGCATCGTCGGCGAGATGCCGCTTACGCCGAGCCAGCGCATCGCAAAGCATCGTCTGCCGCGTGACCTGGACGAGACGTCAGAGCTGACCGGCTAGATCCAGCGGGGCAGAGGCTTTCGTGGTTGATACGAAAGAATGTAATAACGTACTATCGTCATCATGACAACCGAGATCGAAACCCTTCGTGAGCAATTGCAGGCGCTGACCGAGCGAGTCGATGCGCTCGAGAGCGATGCGCAGCCCACGCGAACACCCGTCGCCGCTCCCGTCGACGAGGAGAAGTTCTGGGCGCTCGCAGGCCTGCAATCACGGCTGACCAATCACCCAGAGACCGCAGACGGGGAGACCATGCTGGTCGGCTCGTTGACGCTTCCCACCGGCGCTCCGGTCGCGTGGCAGCAGAGCGCAGGTACGGCCGGCCTCTTGGAAGCGGAATGGTCCGATCGCGCTGCGACGTTTGCGGCACTCGGGCATCCCGTGCGGGTGGAGCTGCTTCGGCACATCCTCTCCGGTACGCATGCCACGGCCGACCTCGCCCAGATCGAGACGCTGGGAACGACGGGCCAGCTGCACCACCACCTGCGGCAGCTCGTCGCGGCGGGATGGGTGCGGCAAAGCGGCCGCGGCACATACGAAGTTCCGGCGACCCGCGTCGTGCCGCTGCTTGCATGCATGGTCGGAGCCGAGCGATGAAGCGGCTGCTCCTCGCGCTGTATCGGACTCGCGGCATCGCTTTCGTGCCGGCGATGGCGATCTTGCTGGCCAACCTCTTCGTCCCCGACCTCATTCAGGATGCCGTCGCTCGCCGCGTCTGGATCGTGTTCGCCCTGGTCGCACTGGCAGTGCTGCTGCTGTGCTTTGCTCTGACGCTCTTCGGGCATCGCTTGCTGCCGCACCGTGAGCCCAGGCGCGTCGCCTCGCCCGTGCGTGGACGCTGGCTGGGGATGAACAGCCCCGCAACGAAAGTGCCCAGTCACGGCGTCAGGTTGTACGGACAGGCCTACGCGATCGATCTCGTCGCCGAGCCGGATGGGAGTGCACGGCCCGAGTTCGGCACGGGAGGGGCCATGCGGGCGGTCGAGGAGTATCCGGCGCTCGGCGAACCCGTCTTCGCGATGGTTGACGGGGTCGTCGTGCGCGCATCCGACCGAATGCGCGACCATAGGGCCAGGTCGAATCTGCTCGGTTATGTCTTCATGAACGTCGAGAGCGTGATCCGCGAGTTCGGTGGGCCGGGGTTTATCTTCGGCAATCACGTCATGATCCGCAGCGATGACGGGGTCTACGCAACGGTCGCGCACCTGCAGCGGGGCTCCGTCGAGGTACGGGGCGGCGACCGCGTGCGTGCGGGCGATCGGCTTGGCCGGTGCGGCAACTCGGGCAACAGCAGTGAGCCGCACGTGCACGCCCAGCTGGCCGACCGGAAGTCGCTCCGCATCGCCCACGGGCTGCCCATGGTCTTTGAGGAGGTCGTGCTCGGAGACAGCGCCGACCCGGGTGATGGTGTGCCGCGGACCGGTGAGCACATGATTGCGGGCTGTGAAGAGCAACTGCAGGACGACCGGCCGAGCGAACAGGGAGAACGGAAACCGTCAGTCTAGGTTCGCTGCGCTGCGCGTAGCCCGGTCAAGGAAGCGGCAGTGGATTCTGGTCCGGATGTACTCGTTCGTCCTGCGGGACGCGGCCGGGTGGTGTTCCGTCGCCGAAGGGGGAGCCGCCGAGTCGGTCGCGTTCGTGCGGGTCGAGCCAGTTCTCCAGCGGTGGGCCCTTGGGGACGATCTGGGTCGGGTTCACGTCCTCGTGCGTGACGTAGTAGTGACGCTTGATCTGCTCGAAGTCGACGGTGTCGCCGAAACCGGGGGTCTGGAAGAGGTCCCTGGCGTATGCCCAGAGGTGCGGCAGCTCCGTCAGCTTCTGCCGATTGCATTTGAAGTGCCCGTGGTAGACCGGGTCGAAGCGCACCAGGGTTGTGAAGAGCCGGACATCCGCCTCCGTGATCGTGTCACCCACGAGGTACCGCTGCGTGGCGAGGCGCCCCTCGAGCCAGTCGAGCGCCGCCCAGAGGCGATCGTAGGCCTCGTCGTAGGCCTGCTGGCTGCCCGCGAACCCGCAGCGGTAGACGCCGTTGTTGACCTCGGTAAAGACGCGGGTCATGACCTCCCACATCTCGTCGCGATGTTGCTCGGGCAGTAGATCGGGTGCTCCTTCGCGCTGGAACTCCTTCCACTGCGTCGAGAAGTCCAGTGTCATCTGCGGGTAGTCGTTCGTGACGACCTGCCCGGTGGACACGTCGACGATCGCGGGTACCGTGATGCCGCGCGGGTAGTCGGGGAAGCGCTTGAAGTAGTTCTCCTGCAGCCGCTCGGTGTCGAGCACGGGGTCGCGGCCATCCGGGTCGAGATCGAACGTCCACGAGCGGGAGTCGTGCGTGGGGCCGGGAAGCCCGAGTGATATGTGCCCTTCGAGGCCGAGAAGGCGACGAACGATGAGGGTGCGGTTCGCCCACGGGCAGGCCCGGGCGGCGACGAGCCGGTATCTGCCGGATTCGACGGGCCAGGCTTCAGCGCCTTCGCCGAGCCCGAATCCGATCGTGCCCACTTTGGATTCGGGAGGTGACGGCATGGCACGGACGGCATCCGGGTCGGCGACGATGCGGTCCTCGATGTAGTTCGTGTCCCGGTTGAACTCGCCGCCGGTGATGTACGACCCCTTGGTGGAAAACTCTTCGCTCATTGCCACTCCTTCTCGAATCGCTTCCACGCTATATGCGGTCGCGCTGATCACGCGACCGGGTACCTCTCATTGCGGTCGGAACTCCGTTCACAGCGCAGAAGGGGTCGCTGCGCGATGATGCTCGAAGATCAACTTCGTATCCGTGTGCGCTACCGCTGGGTTGGCGCTGAGCGCATCCAGCACGAAGTCGCGCACGTGATTGCTGTCTCGCACCCAGAGGTGAAGCAGGAAATCCTCGCTACCGCCCAGGAAATACAGCTGCGCCACCTCCGGTCGTGCCCGCAGTCCGGTCGCGAACTGCTCCATGCCGGCACGCGCTCGCGGATGGATGCGCACGAACACGAGCGCCTGCAGCGCGCATCCGAGGGCGCCGGGATCCACCTCCGCCGTAAATCCGCGGATGACGCCGCGGCGCTGCAACGCCTTCACGCGACTGTGGCACGAGGAAGGGGAGAGGCCCACAGCGTCCGCGAGTCGCGCGTTCGGGATTCGGCCATCCCGCCGCAATTCGTCGATGATTTTCCGATCGGTCGCGTCGGTCTGCAACGAATCTTCGGTAACAGTCTGCAATCGAGGGGTCATGCAGTATATTCTGCGTCATCCGCGCAACAATTGCTAGAAAACTTCGGCGAGATAACTTGCCTGACGAAGCATCCTCCAAAATGAGTTCTAGTACCGTGCACGACGAAGTGCACCATTCTTGGAAGGAGTGCAGCATGCGCATTGGCGTCCCAGCTGAGACGAAGAACCACGAGGGTCGCGTCGCCCTGACTCCCGCAGGGACTCACGCACTGACCGAATCGGGTCACGAAGTACGTATTCTTGCCGGCGCGGGAGAGAGCGCCGGCTTCTCCGACGCAAGCTACACCGAGGCAGGCGGCATCATCGTCACCGATGTCGCAGAGGCCTGGTCGCAGGATCTCACGCTCAAGGTGAAGGAACCGACCCCCGATGAGTATCGGTACCTCACGGACAACATGCTGTTCACCTACTTGCACCTAGCAGCCGCTAAGCCACTCGCGGAGGCGCTCATCGAGGCCGGAACGACGGCAATCGCGTACGAAACGGTGCAGCTACCGGATCGGTCGCTGCCGCTGCTCACCCCCATGAGCGAGATCGCGGGCCGAATTTCCTCGCAGGAGGGTGCGTTCCACCTCAAATCGACCAGTGGAGGCCGCGGCATCCTGATGGGCGGTGTGCCTGGCACACCGCGCGCCAGTGTCGTACTCGTCGGCGGGGGAGTCGCCGGAGAGCACGCTGCCGTCACAGCGCTCGGTCTCGGCGCAGACGTCACGATCTTCGACGTCTCCCTGCCCCGTCTACGACAACTGGACGTCGCCTACAACGGCCGAATCAAGACACGCGCCTCGAATCCCTACTCGCTCGCCGCGGCCGTTGCAGAAGCCGATCTAGTCATCGGATCCGTATTGATTCCTGGCGCTGCTGCTCCCAAGCTCGTGACCGACGAGATGTTGCGGACCGCCAAGAAGGGCGCAGTGTTCGTCGACATCGCAATCGACCAGGGCGGCTGCTTCGAAGGCTCGAGACCGACAACGCACGACGACCCGACGTTCCGACTCCACGATGTCGTCATGTATTGCGTCGCGAATATGCCGGGTGCGGTGCCGGCAACCGCAACGGAGGCGCTCACGAACGCAACCCTCCCGTACATCCGGCGCATCGCCGACCTCGGATGGGATGCCGCCGCGGCAGCGGACCCGGCACTCGCGCAGGGCCTCAACATCGCCGGCGGCGAGATTCGCAACGACATCGTCGCGAAGGCGCTGGCGTAAAACTACGTTGCCGGGCGGCTGCTGATGGACGCCCGAGGGACTGGGGCTCGGTCGTTCGAGCTCGAAAGACTGCCAACCGACAGCATTTGGGAACAACCGCGTCTTGCAGGCACGGGTTTCGTTGCGACGGCGGGGCCCGGCCTACGGTGCGGCGGAGAACACGAGAGAGGACGGCCCATGAACTCGGGCCGTCCTCTCTTTCAGCGCGAACTAGCTTGCGAGCGAAGCCGATGCGAGCTTGATCGTCGTGCCTGCGAGCGCCTGCGAAACCGGGCAGCCGTCCTTCGCCGCCTCTGCGAGTTCCTGGAACTTCGCGTCCTCGATACCGGGGATGCGCGCCTCGACAGAGAGGCGAATCTCCGTGATGCCCTCACCGGCCACGAAGTCGACTTCCGCTGACGTCGCGACGCTCTCGGAAGTGAAGCCTGCCTCATCGAGTGTGTGCGTGAGTGCCATGGAATAGCAGGAGGCGTGCGCGCCCGCAATGAGTTCCTCGGGCGTGACGGCGCGTCCCTCTTCCGCACGGGCCTTCCAGCTCATCGCGAATTCGGAACCACTCGCGAGCTGTGCCTGACCGCTGCCGTCACCGAGCGACGATCCGGTCCACTGTGCGTTTGCCTTGCTGGTTACTGCCACGACTCCTCCTTGATTGAGCGATGCGCGCGGCGTGCGCGTAATTCTCAGCGTATTGCCGTACGCGACCGGCGCCAAGGGTGTGTTCGCCGAGCGCGCATCCAAGCGTGGCTGTCGGAGGAAGCTGTAAGGATGGAGACATGACGCAGAAGCCAGAAGTCGATGCACCCACCGGCCCAGCTCCCTCCGAGCTCGAGATCGAAGACATTGCGATCGGAGACGGACCCGTCGCGGAACAGGGCAAAACCGTTTCCGTGCACTACGTAGGCGTTACGCACGGTGGCGGCGAAGAGTTCGACGCAAGTTACAACCGCGGCACACCACTCGAATTCCCGCTCGGCGTCGGGATGGTCATCCCCGGCTGGGAGAAGGGCATCGAGGGCATGAAGGTCGGCGGCCGGCGTCGCCTTACGATACCGCCGCACCTCGCCTACGGTGAGCGCGGAGCCGGTGGAGTGATCGGCCCGAACGAAACCCTGATTTTCGTGTGCGATCTGGTAGGCGTTTCCTAACGCGCCACCCCGCGTGCCCTAGCGGGCACACCTTCATCGCGCACTATGAGCCTGCGGCCGACATCGGAATACCGATGGCGGCCGCAGTTGTATGTTGCTGCTGCGCTGCGTTCCCGTCTTTCCACGGTTTCGGTCCGCTGGACCGAGTTGGGCCGCGGTCGTATGTGGTTTCTCACCGCATCAGGGGCTTTGCACACTCACTGGTTGGAGAACGCCGCGTCAAATGACGCCTCCGGACGCTTCCAGAGCAGCGATCGGATGCGCTGCACCGCTTCGGCCGCGCCGTGCAGGCGATCCATGCCCGCGTCCTCCCACTCGATCGAGATCGGCCCCGAGTAGCCGATCGAGGAGAGCGCACGGAATGCGTCCTCCCAGTGCATGTCACCGTGCCCCGTCGAGACGAAGTCCCAGCCGCGACGCGGGTCGCCCCAGGGCAGGTGCGAGCCGAGCACGCCCGACCGCCCGGTGGGGGGCTTGATGCGG
>DXDC01000481.1 GCA_019115685.1 Candidatus Agrococcus pullicola | reverse complement strand
GTCGACCGGTTCGAGGACCGTCAGTTCGACTACGTCCTGTCGAACCCACCGTTCGGCACCGACTGGAAAGCCGTTGAGTCGGACGTGAAGGCCGAGCACGCCCGTGGTGGGCAGGGGCGCTTCGCTCCTGGTCTTCCCGCGGTGGGGGACGCGGCGATGTTGTTCCTTCTGCACGTGGCCTCGAAGATGCGTGACGTCGACGAGACCGGGCGCGGCGGCAAGGCCGGCATCGTCCTGAACGGCTCGCCACTCTTCAACGGCGGGGCGGGATCGGGTCCGTCGGGGATCCGCGGCCACATGCTCGAGAACGACCTCGTCGAGGCGATCGTGGCGCTGCCGAACGACATGTTCTACAACACCGGCATCGCGACCTACCTGTGGATCCTGTCGAACGCAAAGCCGGCAGATCGCAAGGACACCGTCCAGCTCATTGATGCAACCAAGCTCGGCACGAAGCTGCGCAAGTCGATCGGATCGAAGCGTAACGAGATCCCCGATGCGCACCGCGATGCAGTCGTCCGTGCCTTCGCCGGCACGCTGAACGAGGACGACGTCGAGGTCCCGGTGAAGACGTTCAATAAACGCGATTTCGCGTACTGGACGGTCACGGTTGAACGCCCGCTGCAGCTGAGGTTTCAATGCACACCCGAGGCGATTAGCGCAGTGGCGGAGCAGAAGACACTGGCGAAGGTCGAAGGCCTTACCGAGGCGCTCGTAGCGTTCGGCGACGAGGTATACCTGAACCGGGAGAAGTTCGACAAGGAGCTCGGACGACATCTCGGCGACCACGGCGTTCGACTCACACCGGCGCAGCGGAAGAAACTGTGGCAGACGATCGGCGTCCACGACGAGACTGCCGATTACTGCACCGTGCAGACAGGCAAGAACAAGGGCGAGCTTGAACCGAACCCTGACCTACGCGACACGGAGAACGTCCCGTTCGGCTGGGGGAATCATTCCAAGACCCATGAAGCGTGCGAGGAGACGGTGCAGGCTTATTTCGAGGCTGAGGTGAAGCCGCATGTAGCCGATGCGTGGATCGACTGGAGCAAAACGAAGACCGGATACGAGATCCCGTTCACGCGCCATTTCTATGAGTATGTGCCGCCTCGACCGCTGGAAGAGATCGACTCCGACCTCGAGCGAGTTGTCGGCGAGATTTTGGGGTTGCTGCGCGAGGTGGAGTCGTAATGCGTTTCGGTTTTGCCGTTGACAGGATTGATGAGCGTATCCCTGGCATTGATCTTCCGCTAATGTCCGTGTCGCAAACTCGCGGGGTTATCCGTCGAAGCGAGCTGACCGACAAGCCTCACCGTGCAGATTCACTTGACGTTTACAAAGTGTGCAGGCGAGACGACATCGTGTTTAACAAGATGAGCATTCGTTCGGGCGCTATGGGAGTAGCAAAAGAAGACGGTCTCGTAACTTACCACTACGAAGTAATGCGCCCCCGAGAGTGGGTCGACTCGCGATTTATCGCATATCTCATGAAGTCGCATTGGTTTACTGGAGAATTGATCAAGCGGGAACGAGGCATTGGTGCAGGCGGTCAAGGAAATGTGCGGACGACCGAAGTTCCGTTCTCGGTCTTGAAAACGATTGATTCTTGGATCCCAGACGCTGACGGGCAACGTGCTATCGCCGATTTTCTGGATCAGGAAACCGCCCAGATTGACGCGTTAGTCGCAAAGCAGCTGGAATTCATTGGACTGTTGCGTGAAAGGCACATGGCGGAGATCGGGGCGGGCGTAGAGGCGGAATTGCCTAACTCCCGTTTGCGGAGGCACGTCAAAACGATCCGGCAGGGGTGGAGTCCAAACGCCGAACCGTTCCCGGCGGATGGAGTCACCGAATGGGGCATTCTCAAAGTGGGTTGTTCGACCGGTGGTAAGTTCCGACCTGAAGAAAACAAGAAGCTCCCCTCCGAAGTTGCGCCGCGTCACGAACACGTGGTGAAGCTAGGCGAAATCGTAATGTCTCGTAGCAATTCCCGTGAACTCGTCGGGAGTGCAGCAGTAGTCCATCAGGATCATCCCCGTTTGATGTTGAGCGATCTGAACTACGGTCTTATGGTTGCGGATTCTCTTGACCCTAATTTCGCGGTATACGCCCTCATGACGCGCCGAGCACGAGCTGAGCTAGCGTCGCGAGCCAAGGGGACGAGCCCATCAATGCAGAAACTTGCGCAACGCGACGTGTTGGATTTTCCACTATGGGTCCCAACTATCGATGAACAGCGCGCGATCACCGATCATCTGGATGCTCAGACACATCGCATCGACACCCTCATCGCCAAGGCAGAGGAACACATCGCCCTCGCGAAGGAACGTCGCGCAGCGCTGATCACAGCGGCAGTCACAGGACAGTTCGATGTCCGTACAGCACGAAAGGCTGGATGAAGACAATGGCGTCACCAGACGGTACTCGCGAGGAAGCGCTCGAAGTCGAGATCGCCGAATACCTCGGTGAACACGGCTGGCTCTACAGCCCGAACGGCGACGGCTATGACGCGGAACGGGCGATCTGGCCCGAAGATGTTTTCTGGTGGTTAAGTGAGACTCAACCGGACGAGTATGCGAAGGTCGTGCGTGTCGGCACAGGTGCCGAGCACGCTGACCGTGAGGCTCTGCTGTCGACGCTCGTTACCAGGCTGGATACCCCGATGAGCTCGGGCGGCGGGACGCTCAACGTGCTGCGCCGGAAGTTCTCGCACACGCGCGGGGCGACAGCGCATTTCCGAATTTGCCAGTTCAAACCGGCAACGACGCTGAACAAAACCGTGACCGAGCAGTACGAGAAAGTGAGGCTGCGGGTCGCTCGGCAGGTGTACTTCTCGCCGAAGAGAGGCGACAAGCGGTCGATCGACCTCGTCTTCTTCGTCAACGGCTTGCCGGTCGCCACGTGCGAACTGAAGTCGTTCTTCAAGCAACAGTGGCGCACAGCAGTCACGCAGTACCGGAAGGATCGCGACCCGGCCGGTCAGCCGCTGCTCGGCTTCGGCACCCGTGCGCTGGTGCACTTCGCCGTCGATGACGACCAGGTGCACATGACGACGAAGCTGGCGGGGGAGAAGACCTACTTCCTGCCGTTCAATCGCGGCCATGACGACACCGGTGCTGCGGGCAACCCGGCCAATCCGTCGGGACCGGCCACCTCTTATTTGTGGGAAGAGGTGCTGCAGCGGGATAACTTCCTATCTGTCCTCGGCTCGCAGATGTTCCTCAAGGCCGACGTGGACGAGGACCCGGCAACGGGGAAGATCAAGCGTTCGACGGCGCTGATGTTCCCCCGCTACCACCAGTGGCGTGCGGTGAAGAAGCTCGTCGACACGCTCGGCGACGAGGGCCCGGGCCGCAGGTATCTCATCGAGCACTCTGCCGGTTCGGGGAAGACGAACACGATCGCGTGGACGGCGCACCGCCTCGCGCGCCTGCACGACAAGTCGAACGAGAAGGTGTTCGACAAAGTCATCATCGTCTCCGACCGCCGCGTCCTCGACGCTCAACTGCAGCAGGCCGTCGAGCAGGTCGACGACACCGGCGGCAGCGTCGCGGTCATCGACTCGGCGGCAGTGCGCCGGTCCGGGGGCTCGAAATC
>DXDC01000480.1 GCA_019115685.1 Candidatus Agrococcus pullicola | reverse complement strand
GAAGGGACGCTTCTTCTTCACCTTCGGTGCGGTTGTTGCGGACATGAAAAATCTCCTGAGGAAACGGGGGCTGATGCGGCGCCGAGCGCAGCGGTCGGCGCAGCGACCTGATGCCATTCAACTCCTCGACGGGCGTCGATGTTCCCGATGTTTCCCTGAGTTTCGGTTTCGGGGCGGCTTGAGGGACACGAACCACGCGTTCCTGTCCTTGCGTCCGGATTGCACATGAACGTGACGGCTTCGAAATGAAGTCGCACCCGCATGATGTCGGATGTCGCCGATACGGTGAGAGCAACGAGACGGCAACGCTCAATGAGTCGTAGTACGCAGGAGACGATCAATATATGGCACCGACAACTAAAGAGTCGCAGCGTGCAGAGTTGCACAAGACGATCTGGCGCATCGCCAACGATCTGCGTGGCAGCGTCGACGGATGGGATTTCAAGTCGTACGTGCTGGGCACGCTCTTCTACCGATTCATCTCCGAGAATCTGACGGTCTACATCAACAAAGGCGAACACGACGCCGGGGACGCGTCGTTCGACTACGCACTGATGCCCGACTCCCAGGCAGAGTTCGCGCGCGACGAAGTCGTCGCCGAAAAGGGGTTCTTCATTCTCCCCTCCGACCTCTTTGCGAACGTGCGTAAGCGGGCCGCGGCCGACGTGAACCTCAACGAGACGCTCGAGCGGGCGTTCAAGAACATCGAAGGTTCAGCTCTCGGCACCGACAGTGAGGACGACATCAAGGGGCTGTTCGACGACCTCGACGTCAACAGCAACAAGCTCGGCTCGACCGTCGCCAAGCGCAACCAGAAGCTGGTGAAGTTGCTCGACGCGATCGGCGACCTGCCCCTGGGCCGGTGGGAGGACAACTCGATCGACCTGTTCGGCGACGCATACGAGTATCTGATGCAGATGTACGCGGCGAACGCTGGCAAGTCCGGTGGCGAGTACTACACGCCACAGGAGGTCTCCGAGTTGCTCGCTCGCATCACGGTCGTCGGCAAGAAGCAGGTCAATAAGGTCTACGACCCCGCAGTCGGCTCGGGATCGCTGCTACTGAAGTTCGACAAGGTCCTCGGCAAGAACAACGTTCGTCAGGGGTTCTACGGCCAGGAGATCAACCTGACGACGTACAACCTCGCGCGGATCAACATGTTCCTGCACGATGTGAACTACTCCGACTTCAACCTCGCGCACGGCGACACGTTGATTGATCCGCATCACTGGGACGACGAGCCGTTTGAGGCGATTGTCTCCAACCCGCCCTACTCGATCAAGTGGGAGGGTGACGCCAACCCGCTGCTGATAAACGACGAACGTTTTGCACCGGCAGGTGTGCTCGCGCCGAAATCGAAGGCAGACCTCGCGTTCACAATGCACATGCTCAGTTGGCTCGCCGTCAACGGCACGGCTGCCATCGTTGAGTTCCCGGGCGTCCTCTACCGCGGGGGAGCCGAGAAGAAGATCCGCCAGTATCTCGTCGACAACAATTACGTCGACGCGGTCATCCAACTGCCCGCGGATCTGTTCTTCGGCACCACGATCGCGACGTGCATTCTCGTGCTGAAGAAGTCGAAGAAGACAAACGACGTGCTCTTCATCGACGCGTCGGCGGAGTTCAAGCGCGTCGGCAACAAGAACAAGCTCCTCGAGGAGCACCAGGGGAAGATCCTCGATGCGTTCACGAGTCGTGAGAACGTGGACCACTTCACGAAGCTCGTCGCGAGCGAGGACATCGCCGAGAACGACTACAACATCGCCGTCTCGTCGTACGTGGAAGCGGAGGACACTCGCGAAGAGATCGACATCGCCGAGCTGAACGCCGAGATTACCCGCATCGTCGCTCGCCAGGCTGAGTTGCGCACGGCGATCGACGAGATCGTGGCAGATCTGGAGGGCACGAAGTAATGGCCGAGATGCCGAACTGGGAAGGGTTCATGATCCCGACGCTCAAGGTCATGAGCGACGACGTGATCCGTCATTGGCGTGAGTTCCAGCCGCTTGTGGCCGACCAGGCACGACTTACGGCGGAGCAGAAGCTTGAGATGCTCCCATCGGGGAATGCCGTGAGGTACGAGAACCGAATCGGTTGGGCCGTCTCGTTCCTGACGAATGTCGGTGCATTAACTCGGCCGAAGCGCGGGCATTACCAGATAACCGACGCAGGGAAGCACCTCATCGAATTGTTCCCGAATGGGGCCAAGGAACGTCATATTAGAGCGCTCGGTGAAGACCCGACCTCGCCGATCCGTGAGTACGTGGCGAAGCCCAAGGACAAGCGCGTCGACGATGCAGCCAGCCTGTCGGAGGATGACTCGTCGATGACCCCGATCGAGCAGGTCCAGGGCGGGATCGAACGCATCCACGATGAGATCGCGACTGAGCTGCTGACGCGCCTGCAAGACAAGGACCCGGGATTCTTCGAGCAGGCAGTTGTCGATCTGTTGCTCGCGATGGGGTACGGCGGTACGACCGGTGCTGGCAGTGTCACGCAACTCAGCAACGATGGCGGAATCGACGGCGTGATCGACCAGGACATCCTCGGGCTGAACCGAGTCTATGTGCAGGCAAAGCGTTACAAAGAAGACAATGCCGTGGGTCGCCC
>DXDC01000479.1 GCA_019115685.1 Candidatus Agrococcus pullicola | reverse complement strand
AGGGAGCGGTGCTGAACCTGATCCGCGAACTGCAGCGGGAGCTCAACCTCTCGATGCTGTTTATCACGCACAACCTGGCCGCGGTGCGGTATATCGCGGACAGAACCGCGGTCATGCAGCGCGGCCGGATCGTCGAGATCGCCGACCCGGACATCCTCGTGAACGCTCCCCAGCATCCGTACACGCAGACACTGGTGAACGCGATTCCGCGGATCGAGAACGCCGGCACGGACGCACTCATGAGGAGCTGAGAACTATGACGCATGCTATCTCCGGAGCTCAGCTGCGACAGGCGGCGGACGCGATGCTTCCTGACTTGGTAGCCTTGCGCCGAGAGATCCACCAGGACCCCGAGCTCGGCCTCGCGCTGCCCCGTACGCAGCAGCGTATCCTCGATGCGCTCGGGGGTGTCGGAGGGCTCGAACTCAGAGTCGGCACCGATCTCGGGTCTGTCATCGGCATCGTTCGAGGGGAATTGCCCGGGCCCACTGTTCTGCTCCGCGGTGATATGGATGCGCTTCCGATGAAGGAGCGCACCGGTCTCTCATACGCTGCGACGGGTGACACGATGCATGCGTGCGGTCACGATCTCCATGTCGCTGGCCTCGTCGGCGCGGCACGCCTGCTTGCGGCCCATCGGGAGCAACTCCGCGGTTCGGCAGTGCTGATGTTCCAGCCCGGCGAAGAGATCGGCGAGGGAGCCAAGGCCATGCTGGCTGAAGGCCTGCTGGATGTGGCCGGCGAGCGTGTCTCGGCTGCCTATGCCATCCACGTTGTGCCCGGTGACTACGGTGTCTTCTCAACCCGCAGCGGGCCGATCATGGCGGGGTCGATGGAGTTCTCGGTCAGCGTGTGCGGGCGCGGAGGGCATGCCTCGGCGCCGCATCTGACCATTGACCCGATCCCGGTTGCCGCAGAGCTAGTGAGCGCACTGCAGGCCTTTGTGACACGTCGGGTCAATGTGTTCGATCCGGCTGTGCTGTCAGTGACCTCAATCCAGGCCGGGGGCGAAGCCAAGAACGTCGTACCCGACTCGGTCGACTTGGCTGGGTCCATCCGCGTTCTGTCTCATGAGACTCAGCAGCTCATGCAGTCAGAGCTCCCAACGCTCATCGAACGGATCTGCGTAGCCGCGGGCTGCAGCGCAGAGGTCGCGGTCGAGCCGCTCACGCCGACTACAGTCAACGCCCCCGACACCACGGATCATGCTCAGGCTGTGCTGCGCAGCATGTTCGGCCCGGAACGGCTGTGGGAGTCGCCCGCGCCGGTAATGGGATCCGAGGACTTCTCCTATGTCCTGTGTGAAGTTCCGGGGACGCTGCTGTTCCTTCGCGCGACACCGCGTGACGTGGATCTCGAAACGGCAGCGCCGAATCATTCGCCTCATGTGCTCTTCGACGATTCGGTATTAGCGGATCAGGCTGCTGCGATGGCGGGATTCGCGCTTCTCTGAAAACCGAACTGCAGGCCCGACGTTAGCGCATAAATTGCATTCGCTTGCGAATAACTCATAGTCACAGCGAGGACACGACGTGGCGACGAGTGCGCCCGCACGCGGCCCACGGATGACCGGTTCGATACCGGATGCGCGGCGCGAGATGCTACAGCGTGTGCTCGATCGCACTTCCTCGCCTGAGTGCCGACCTCTTCAGCTCAGAGAGCCCGATGGCCCTACAGCTACCATGTTCGTGCACAAGATGTGTCCGATCTCAATGCTCTGCTCCGTGCACTGAAGAGCGAGGCCGGGGCGGCGCAGACTCAAACCAGGATTGCCTTGCGATCCACCTGAGATGTCGCTCGCAGACGTCACACCCCGAGGCTCAATCGCAGGGCATCGAGGATGGCCGCGTGCATGTTTCGCGAGTTGACGGCATCGCCGATGCGAGCGAGCTGGAACTCGCCCTGCGGATTCTTTTCGAGCAAGCGATCCTGCCGCCCACCTCGCACAAATGCTTCGTAATCGACTTCGCCGAGGTTCTTGGATCGGGGCTTCAGCTCGAAGTAGAGCTCGTCGTTCGGTATCGTGCCCCGCTCGACGACAACCGCGTCGACCACGAGCTGCGTCTCGATAGCCGAGAACTCATTGCGGAGCGTGGCGACAACTCCGCCTGAGGTTTCTTGAGCAGTGGCGATCAACCGTTGGCTGAGCATGGCTGCGATGCCGTACACGGAGAACGCGTGCATGTACGCCGACGCGTTCATCTCTCCGATCTGGGCTGCAAGGGTGCGATCCGGCGTCGCGAACACCACTTCGTGCCCCTGGCTGCCGAGACGTTCAGCGGCTTCGAACGCGGGGTAGGAGCCGTTGTCGTCGAAGATCAACACGCGATGCTTGCCTCTGACCCGATCCTGTATAACATCCCGTACGTCGTAGACCGGGGCGCCAAGCGAGGGCAGGTCTGTGTCCGGCAGGCCCCCCGTGGCGACAATGACGAAGTCGGGGCCCTCCGCGAGCACTGCATGCTGTTCCGCGTAGGTGTTGAATCGGAATTCTGCTCCCTTCTTCTTCGCTTGGTCGAGACGCCAATCGACAATGCCGATCAGATCCCGGCGGCGTTCTGAACGAGCGGCAATGCAGACCTGCCCTCCGTGCCTCTCCGCCGCTTCGAAGACCACGACCCTGTGGCCGCGTTCCGCGCACACACGTGCCGCTTCGAGGCCGGCAGGGCCGGCCCCCACGATGACAACCTTCTTCCGTTTCGACTCGGCGACCGCCGTGATGACATGAGGCAACCGGCCTTCGCGCCCGCTTGCAGGGTTGTGAATGCAGATCGAGGATCCCGAGGAGTAGATGCCGTCGAGGCACGTATTCGCCCCCACGCAGGGTCGGATGTCCTCTTCGCGACCCTCCTTCGCTTTGAGCGGCAGGTAGGGGTCCGCGATAGTGGCGCGCACCATCCCGACGAGGTCCGCAGCGCCCGACTCGAGCGCGTACCGCGCGGTCTCGATGTCCGTGATGCGATTACCGTGCAGCACCGGAATCCGAATGCGTTCGCGGATGCGACGGGCGTGGTCGAGGAAGGGCGCCGCCGGAGTTCCTATGCCGGGAATGTGCTTGGCGATCGTCGCCTCGGTGTCGATCGTGCCGACGGCGAGGTTCAGGAACTGGATGCCGTGGTTCGCGTAGGCATTGATGAGTTCGATTGCCCGAGCCTCCTCCATGCCGCCCACGGTGAAGTCGTCGACACTCATCTTGATGCCCACGACGAAATCATCGGGTACGGCCGCGCGGACCGCGTCGATGACTCGCAAAACGAAGCGCTGCTGATTCTCGAATGCACCTCCCCATTCGTCGTCTCGATGGTTGAGCCGGTCGACCACGAACATGTCGAGCAGATGACCCCAGTGCATGAGCTCGAGACCATCGAGGCCTCCGTCAGCGATGCGCTTCGCAGCCGCAGCGAAGTCGGCGACGACGCGATCCATATCGAAATCTTCCATCTCCTTCGTGAAGGAGCGATGCAGCGTCTCGCGAACACGGCTGGGCCCGATGACCGGGAGCCAATCACCCTGAAAGTTCGTTGCACGCCAACCCAGGTGCGTGAGCTGGGTCATGACGGCGACACCCTCCGCATGAACGTCGTCGCTGATGAGTCGCAGCCACGGAATGACCTCGTCGGTCGACATGTCGATATTGCCGAAAATGGCAGGAGAATCCTTCGAAACGATCGCGGAGCCGCCGATCATCGTCATGCCGATTCCGCCTCTTGCTTTTTCAACGTGATAGCGGCGGTAGCGGTCGGTGGGCATGCCGAGTTCGGAGTAGGCGGGTTCGTGCGATATCGAAACGAGTCGGTTGCGAATCGTGAGATCGCCTATCTGAAACGGCTGGAACAGCGGGTCTTCGGTCATGATCGGGGGCTCTCCTTAGGCGTCGACGATGAGATCCGAGCGAGCAGTGGAGCAGCAAGGAAGGAACTTGCCGGCGTCGATTTCACGTGCGCGAATACCGCCCTGATGCTTCATATCGACATCGCCCTCGAGTTTGAGCGACTTGCATGAGCCGCACATCCCCTGCTGGCAGTTCATGCCGATGCGCACTCCGGCTCGTTGCGCCGCTGGCAGGATCGGTTCGTCGGCAGTCACCATGACGTTCAGCTGACTGCGTGTGAACGAGACGCGGTGCTCACCTTCGCCGACGGTCGTGAACGATTCGACATCGAGTGCACGCGGGCCCTTCGTATCGACCGCTTCCACGGCGCCGTGCGCGCCGTCACCGGGTGACGCAGCCGTGTGGGGGATATCGACGATCGCGGGATCAGGTTTGACGAACATGTCAAGCCTGTCCGGGGGCGCCGCGAACTGACGCTCTTCCGCGGCCGCCACTTCCTCGGCGACTTCTCCGGCGCGAGTTACCTCATCCCTGTACTCGGCTTCCGTCTGCCGGTCGCCGGAGAAGAACTCCATGTGAATCGACGTGTCGTCCACACCGAGCTCGAACAAAAACTGTTCCGCTGCGTGCAGGTATCCTTCCGGGCCTCACGCATAAATCTGGCGCCCAGGAGCATCGGGCGCCACTTCATCGATCATTGCCGCCGTCAAGCGACCTGACATCCCGCTCCAGCTGGCCGGTGTGCCGCGGTTGCCGAGGGCGTAGAACACCTTGATGCGCGAATCCATGGTCACGAGCCACTCCAGTTCGCGCGAAAACGTGAATCCATCCGGTGATGCCGCGTGATAGAGCAGCTTAATGTCCGCCCTGCCGGGAAGCCGGTGCACCGTGCGCACCATCGACATAAGAGGCGTAATGCCCGCTCCGGCAGCGAGAAAAAGGTAGCGGGCCCTTCGGTCGGCATCCGGAAGGTGAAACGCTCCCACAGGGCCCAACATCTCGAGCACGTCGCCGGGATGCAGATGATCGTGCGCCCACCCTGAGACGAGTCCGTCCGCGTCACGTTTCACGGTGATGTCGAAGGTCCACGGTTGGGTGGGCGAGCTCGAGATCGAATAGCTGCGGTCGACGGGCTCGGCATCCGCACCGTGTACGGGGAACAGGATGTTGAGATACTGCCCTGGACGAAAGGCGAGGGGTGCACCATCAACGCGTCTGAACACGAAGGTCATCATGCTGCCGGAGTGCGGATACACCTCGACGCACTCGGCCGCAAACTCCTGAGGCAGCCAAGGGCCGAGTGCTCGGGTGGCGCCGGCCGCTTGCTCGGGTGCCGAAGCCGGTGCACGAAGGGCACGATTCCACGGCATCTCGAACCCGCGAATCCTCTGGGGTTCGGGCCGTGAACTCGTGCTGATCGTCATGAGAGGCAGTTCCGCATCCGCTGCACGTACCAGTTGACGAATGCCTCGACCATCCATTCGGATTGCATGTATGGGCCGGGCTCGTACGCGGGGCTCGCGACACCCTGCTGACAGAGCTCGACGAAGGCTCGATCCTGGATGTTGGTGTTCTTCCACGTGTTGGTGAGAGCGTCCAGGTCGTAGTCGACCCCTTCGACGGCGTCCTCCGCCACATGCCAGATAGTGCGCACGAGCGTTTGGGTTTCGTGGATAGGAAACACCGCGAACGTGATTGCGTGATCACCGAGGAAGTGCGACCAGAAGTTCGGTTGCACATGCATGCCGGTGCGCCCGAGCTTGAACTCCGGAATCTCTCCTAAGAGCTTCTTCGACAGTCGGTGTCCGGTCGGTGAGAACGACTCCCCCTCGCCGTCGAGCGCAGTACAGTCGATGCGATAGCCCGTCACGCGCGTATCGAGTTTGCCTTCGATGACGCCGTGGCGATAGCCGTATCGGTTACGTCGTTCGATCATGGTTCGTTCAGCTTCGCGCTCGCGTTCCCAGGCTGCTCGGTAGTGCTCCGGGAGGTCTTCGGGTTTGCCGGCGAGGCCCTGGGTTGGAAAGAGCGCGCACTGCAATTCGGGATGCCCGTCGCAGTGGTAGCACTCGCGATTGTTCTCCATCACGAGCTTCCAGTTGCCGTCCTCGATGATGTCCTGTTGGTAGGCGATCTTCGTGTGCTCTAGTTCGTACGGGGCGAAATACGACTCGGCGTCCTCGGCAAGCTCGTCGAAGTCGTCCGGAGGCGCGTCGGCGAGACACACGAATACGTGTCCGGTCACAATTCGTACGTGTGCTCGTTTGAGGCCGAAGCACTCCTTGTCGAAGTTCGCGGAGGTACCGGACGCGTGCAACAGACTGCCGTCGGGCGCGTAGGTCCACGAGTGGTATCCGCAGACGAGGTTGCCGATGGTGCCGGACTTCTCGCGCATGATTCGAGCGCCGCGATGGCGGCAGACATTGTGGAGAGCGTTCACCCCTCCGTCGTCGTCACGAACGAGGATAAGTGAGAGGGGACCGAAATCGACTGTGATGTAATCGCCCGGTTGCGGGATCTCCGCGAGCGAAGCGGCGAAGAGCCAGTGAGTTGCGAAGATCATTCGCATCTCAGCCAGATAGATCTCTCGATCCGTATAGAAGGGCGCCTCGAGCGAATAGCCGACGCGTCGCCGCTCTAGCAGCTCACGAAGGCGGCCGACAAGCTCAGTCGGGATTCTCGGACCGGGCGTGCCCGTCACCGAGGATGCGAGATTGATTGCAGATGCCATGGCGTCGTCTCCATTAACGGCCAGCTGATGATGCTGCAGACGGTACTCTTCCACAGCAGAATCGCAAAATACTGCAAGAGTTCATGCAGAATAAGTGCATGATTGATCCACGTCTGCGAACTCTCCGGGTCTTCGACGAATGCGGCACTGTCTCGGGCACTGCAGAACTGACCGGCCTATCGCCATCCGCGGTGTCCGCTCAGTTGCGTGAACTGC
>DXDC01000478.1 GCA_019115685.1 Candidatus Agrococcus pullicola | reverse complement strand
GCCGTTGATGTCCGTCGTCTTCGTCGTCGTCATCGACTGCACGGATACCTGTGACTGGCTGCCGACACCGATCCCTCCCACGTTGATCTGACGCGTCTTCCGGCGCGGCGCCAGGGTAAGCGACTCCGGGTTCCCGAGATTGATCGCAGACATGTTTACAAGACTACGTGCTCCGATCGAGTGCCATGGCATGCCGAAGTCCGTGGGACCGATTACGACTGGCATGATCGAAGCATGACTCTCGTGGCTGCCGCAGACGGCTCTTCACTCGGAAACCCGGGCCCAGGAGGCTGGGCCTGGTTCGTCGACGACGACCGCTGGGCTTCCGGCGGTTGGCCCCGCGCGACCAATAATCAGGGAGAACTCACAGCGGTGATCGACTTGCTGGAGCAGGCGGAGCAAGTGGAGGATCTGCGAATACTGCTGGACAGCCAGTACGTGCTCAAGAGCGCAACCGAGTGGATCCCAGGCTGGAAGAAGCGCGGCTGGCGCAAAGGCGACGGCAAACCGGTGCAGAACGCGGAGTTAATGCAGCAGTTGGATGCGGCTCTGGAGTCTCGCCGCGCGGCCGGATTCCGAACAGAGTTCGAGTGGGTGCGCGGTCACTCGGGTCATGACCTGAACGAGCGTGCCGACCAACTCGCCCAGCGTGCTGCGCGAGCCCACCAGGATGGCCGGACTCCGGATGCGGGGCCCGGAATGCGAGGAGCACCACCGTCCGTTGAGCGGCGAGCACCCGCTATGGTGCAGGAGGCGTCACCCGCGTCAGCCGAGCCGGACCTCTTCGACGGCCTCGATTTCGCAGTCGATGCATCCGACGAAGGCGAAATCGTACGACTTGAGCGTCTGCTGCTCGACGATGGGGTGCGATCTGACCCCGCGAGCGTTGCCGCGCTGCTGCATCCCGATTGGGAGGAGATCTGCGCAAGCGGGAGACGCTGGTCGCGCGACGAGGTGCTTGCCCAGATCGCGCCTCTCTCCGTGCCCGTCGAACTCGAGCTATTGGCGACGCACGAACTCTCCCCCGATACGGTACTCATCGTGTGGCGCTCCGTTGGCGAGCGAGCGGCGTTACGAAGCAGCGTTTGGACGAGGGACGGGGATCGTTGGCGGCAGCGATTCCATCAGGGCACGACGGAGTCGTAAACCACGCGTCTGCTCTTCGTGCGACCAGCCCGATACTCTTGTCGCATGATCGAGGAATCCGCACGTGACTGGTTCGAGGGTGCGACCGCTTTCGCGCTCGACATTTTCGAGAAGATTCCGGACTCCAAATGGGAGGAACCCGGTCTCGGCGAATGGACCGTGCGCGAACTCGCCGCTCACACGATCAGGGCGTGGCGAACAACACTGAGCTACCTCGACGAAGCGCTGTCCGCAGACGAGCCGATCCCGGCAGAGACGTACTTCGCTCAAGCGTTGACGGGGCCGGACGTTCATGTCGGTGTCATGCTGCGCGGTCGAGACGACGCCAGGTCGCTCCCCGACCCATCGGCCACCGCGAAGTCGATCGCACGCGAAGCACTGCAGCGGGTCGCGAACGAAGCGAATGACCGCTTGGTCCCGTCGCGGTTCGGCCCGCTGCCCCTGCCCGAGTATCTGCGAACGCGCGCCTTCGAACTGACCGTGCACGGGCTCGACCTTGCAAGAGCTGCGGGGGTGGATATCCCGGCAAGCGCGGCGCAGCACATCCACGCTGCCACAAAGCTCGCAATCGAGGTGGCTGCCGCACGTCAGCTCTCCCTGCCGGCGCTGCTCGCGTTGACCGGTCGTGAATCGCTACCCGAGGGGTTCACTGTTCTCGACTCCTTCCAAGACTGAGGTCGAGCCGGTCGTCGGATGATGCCCCCGACGTGCGGCCCGGAGCATAGCCGCGCTATGGACCGCCGAGCGTTATCGGTTTGACGATGTCCGCATAGATCAGCAGCACGCCCATCACGAGCAGGAGCGCCGAGACCGCGAGCGTCACGGGCACCCACTTGGCGGTGTCGAGCGGTCCGGGATCCGGCCGACCGAACAACTTGGCCAATCTTCTCCGCACCGCATCGACGAGCGCGCCGAGGATGTGTCCGCCATCGAGCGGCATGAGCGGAATCAGGTTGAAGACGAACAGCGCGACGTTCAGACTCGCCAGCAGGCCCACCATCGACGCGATGCGCTCGACGATGGGAATCTGGTCGTTGGAGGCGATCTCGCCCGAGAGCCTCCCGACACCGACAACGCTCAACGGCCCATTGGGGTCGCGCTCGCCCTGACCGAATGCCGCAACGCCGACATCCCACAGCCGCTGCGGCAGATGCAGAATCATGTGGCCGACGCGTTCGACATTCTCGCCGACCGCCGGCAGCACCGCGGAAGCCGGCTGCTGCACGGTTTCGTACTGGGGTCCGATACCGATGAAGCCGACCGGCTCGGTCACGTATGCGCCATCTTCCCGAATCGGCTGGCCCCAGCGATCGACGACGGGCCGTTCGCTTTCGAGAGGCTCAACGGTCAGGGTCACGCGCTCGCCGTCGCGCAGCACCTCGACCTGCGACTCCTCCCCTGCGCGTTCGCGAATAAGCCCCTGCATGGCCTCCCAGCTCGTGACTTCCTCACCGCCGAAGCTGAGAATCTCGTCACCGGGGAGGATGCCGCCCGCAGCTGCCGGCGCGAGCGGGTCGTCGGCTTCGCACTCCGTGCGCTCCTCTGCGGAGCTGATGACGCACTCGGAGACGGTCGCAACCGTCGTGCTCGGCTGCGCCACGCCGAAGCCGCACAGCAGAATGCCGTAGAGCAGGACCGCGAGCACGAGGTTCATCATGGGGCCGCCCAGCATGATGATGAGCTTCTTCCACACCGCCAGGCTGAAGAAGGTGCGGTGCTCTTCGCCCTCGACGACGGTTTCCGCGCTGGAGTCGCGCGCGTCCTGCACGAGCGTGTCGAAGAAACCAGTACTGGCGTCCCGCGGTTTACCGCCCTTCCGAGTCGGTGGGTACATGCCGCTCATCGAAATGTACCCGCCGAGGGGGATCCACTTGAAACCGTATTCGGTTTCGCCGAATCGTTTGGAGAAGATCGTCGGCCCGAAGCCGATCATGTACTGCCCGACACGAACCTTGAACAGCTTCGCCGGTAGCAGATGGCCCACTTCGTGCAGCCCGATCGACACGGCCAGGCCGACGATGACGACAAGAACCCCCGCGATGAAGAGCAGAACTGCTTCCACTGCGCAGCTACTCCCTAGACTTCGAGCACCATTGGCACGATCATGGGCCTACGACGAATCCGCCTGCCCACCCAGCCGCCTACGGTTCTGCGGACGACCTGGCTGAACGCGTGCTGGCCGCGAACGCCGTTCTCCGCTGCTTCTCGCAGCGCCTCCACGATCTTGGGTCGGATCGAATCGAAGATGCTGTCGTCCTCGGCGAATCCACGTGCGTGAATCTCGGGCCCGACGATGATTTTGCCGTTGTTGGGGTCGATCGCGACGAAAATCGATACGAACCCCTCCTCCGCCAGGATCCGACGGTCCTTGAGATCAGCGTCGTCGACAGCGCCGACAGAAGAGCCGTCGACATAGACATAACCGATGTCGTATTTGCCCGCGACACGAATGTCGCCGTCCGTCATGTCCCACACCGTACCGTTTTCACCGACGAACGTGCGCTCCTCCGGAATCCCCGTTTCGACCGCCAACCTCGCATTCGCGTGCAGGTGCCGATACTCGCCGTGAATGGGGATGACATTGCGGGGCTTCAGGATGTTGTAGCAGTACAGCAGTTCGCCCGCGGAAGCGTGCCCCGAAGTGTGCACCTTCGCGTTGCCCTTGTGCACGACGGAGGCGCCGAGCTTCATGAGCCCGTTGATGACGCGGAACACCGCGTTCTCGTTACCGGGGATCAAGCTGGAAGCCAGGATGACCGTGTCTCCCTCGCCGATCTCGATCCGGTGCTCGCGGTTCGCGATTCGCGACAGCACCGCCATCGGCTCACCCTGAGACCCCGTCGACATGAAGACGACTTCGTCATCGGGCAGCTGCTCGGCCTTCTTCTGGTCGATCAGGACGCCCTCCGGAACGTCAAGGTAGTCGAGCTTGGATGCGATGGTCATGTTCCTCACCATCGATCGCCCTACGAACGCGACTCTGCGACCGCTCGCATGGGCGGCATCCAGCACCTGCTGCACCCGGTGAACGTGGGAGGAGAAGGATGCGACGACGACCTTACCGGGCGTTTTCGCGATCACCTGCTCGATGACCGGGCCTATCTCGCGCTCCGGCATCCCGAATCCAGGAACGTCGGCGTTCGTGGAATCCACCATGAACGCGTCGATGCCTTCTTCGCCGACCCTCGCGAACGCGCGCAGATCGGTGATACGGCCATCCAGCGGCAACTGATCCATCTTGAAGTCGCCCGTGGCCAGCACCGTGCCCGCGGCGGTACGTATCGTGACCGCCAGCGAGTCCGGAATCGAGTGGTTGACTGCGATGAACTCGAGCGAGAACGGGCCGAGCTGTTCCGTGTCGCCCTCACGGACAGCCATCGTGTACGGCTTGATCCGGTGCTCCTTCAGCTTCGCCTCGATCAGAGCGAGCGTCAGCTGCGAACCGAGCAGTGGGATATCCGACTTCAGCTTCAGCAGATATGGAAGCGCCCCTATGTGGTCCTCGTGACCGTGCGTGAGCACGACAGCGACGACATCATCGAGCCGGTCACGAATCGACGTGAAGTCCGGCAGGATCAGGTCGACGCCCGGCTGGTGCTCCTCCGGGAACAACACCCCGCAGTCGACGATCAGCAGCTTGCCATTCAGCTCGTAGACGGTCATGTTGCGGCCGACTTCGCCGAGACCACCGAGCGGAACGATCCGCATGCTGCCGTCCGCGAGCGGACCGGGTTCCTGAATGTCGGTCATACGACCCTTTCCTAACGAGTTGTTCCGTGCACTTTCGGCAACGCACCGCCGGCCGCCGCGTTTCGATCGGGGCGGAAACCTGAGAGATCGAGTCCGTCGATGTCCTTGACGCACGCGATTTCATCTTCGATCCGCGCCGCTTCATGGTCTTCAGGGCCGACGAGGGGAAGCCGGACGCGAGGCGAAGCGATACGTCCGAGCCCGTGCAGAATGTACTTCGATGAGACGGTCCCGGGGACGTGCGACATGGTTGCCCGCACAAGCGGCTCCAAAGCGCGATGCTGAGCCTGCGCAGTATGCAGATCCCCCCTGTTCACTGCATCGACAATGATTCTGTACGGTCCCGGTGCGATGTTCGCTGTGACTCCTATCAGACCCGTTGCACCGATCGACAAGTGCGGCAGCACGTTTGCGTCATCGCCCGAGAAGTACAGCAGATCGGTCTCGTTGAGCACGCGGCTGACTTCCGCGAGGTCTCCCTTGGCGTCCTTCACGGCCGCGATGTTCGGATGCTGGGCGGCACGCAGCAACGTGTCGTACTTGATCTCGATGCCGGAGCGACCCGGAATATCGTACAGGATCACGGGAAGGTCGGTCGCGTCCGCGATCATGCGGAAGTGGGTGAGGACACCCGCCTGCGTCGGCTTGTTGTAGTAGGGCGTGACGATCATGACGCCGTCTGCACCGGCCTGCTCGGCCTGTCGGTAGAGGTCCATGGCGTGCGCGGTCTCGTTCGACCCGCCACCCTGGATGACTTTCGCCCGATTGCCGGCGACGGACTTCGCGACCTCGATCAGCTTGATCTTCTCGGGATCGGTGAGCGTCGACGTCTCGCCGGTCGTCCCGGAGACGACGATGCCGTCCGCGCCTTCTGAGACGACGGAGTCGATAAGACGCTCGACGTCGTCCCACGCCACCTCGCCGTCCGCCTGAAACGGCGTGACGAGGGCTACGAGTACTTGGCCAAATGGATTCTCAGTCACCAGTCAAGGGTACCGCTTCATGTCCTGATAAATGACGAGAATCGATAGCGGAGCCCGTTCTTCGCCACATGAAACCCATCGGAAGGATCGATACGTGCGCGTTCCCAAGAGTTATCGATCGCGGGTGCCGTCACACCGCCCGTCACATCCGCATCGATATCCGTGACCGCAAGGAGGTTTGCGTACTGCATGGCCTGCCGGTAGATCTCTCCCCCGCCCATGATCCAAGCCTCGGGCTCGTCACTGACCAGCGCGAGCGCCGCTCGGATGTCGGCAACCGTCTCGGCGCCGGCCGCAACGTAGCCGGGCTGCCTGGTCAGCACGATGTTCCTTCGCCCCGGCAGGGGCCGAAAGCGTTCCGGGAGCGACTCCCAGGTTGCGCGTCCCATGATCACCGGATGCTCTCC
>DXDC01000477.1 GCA_019115685.1 Candidatus Agrococcus pullicola | reverse complement strand
TGCGAAAAACTTCGAAACATGACGGTCATGTTTCGAAGTTTTTCGCACCCTAGCGGGGTGATTGGTTGTCGCCACGCAGGATCGCACGAATCTTCTCTAGACGCTCCCCTATGGTTCGTTCGTAGCCGTTCGGCCCCGGCTCGTAGTATCGGACCCCGACGAGCTCGTCGGGCAAGTGCTGTTGCCTCGCTACACTGTTCGGAGCGTCATGCGGATATTTATAGCCCTTTCCGTGGCCGTGCTGTTTCGCTCCCGCGTAGTGGGCGTCTCGGAGATGCTTCGGAACCGGCCCCATGCGTCCGTTGCGAACGTCGGTCATCGCCGAGTCGATGGCCCGAATCACGGCGTTCGACTTCGGCGCTGAGGCGATGTAGATGGTTGCCTCGGCGAGCGGGATGCGGGCTTCCGGCAGGCCGATCAACTGAGCGGACTCGGCAGCCGCAACCGCGATCGGGAGTGCCTGCGGGTCTGCCATACCGACGTCTTCCGCGGCGTGCACGATAAGTCGTCTAGCAATGAACCGTGGATCCTCCCCCGCCTCTATCATGCGAGCCAAATAGTGCACAGCAGCGTCGGGGTCGGATCCACGCATCGACTTGATGAACGCACTCGTCACGTCATAGTGCTGGTCGCCGTCACGGTCATACCGCAGAAGAGCACGGTCCACACTCTCAGCAACGGTCTCAGCGGAAATCGTCGCGCCCGTTTCGTCGGCTGCTTGGGCACGAGCGTGTGACGCAGCGGCCTCCAGCGCAGTAAGAGCGCGTCTCGCATCGCCCTGCGCCAGCCTCACCATGGCGGAGCGAGCAGCGTCATCGAGCGTGACAGCCCCCGCCAGTCCGCGTTCATCCACAACTGCACGATCGATAAGGGCAGCGAGATCGCTCTCCTCCAGAGGCTGCAGCGTCAGGAGCAGCGACCGAGACAGCAACGGCGTGATAATGCTGAAGGAGGGATTCTCGGTGGTCGCCGCGATAAGCGTTACCCATCCGTTCTCGACACCTGGTAGCAGCGCATCCTGCTGCGCTTTGGTAAAACGGTGGATTTCATCGAGGAACAGCACCGTAGCGCTGCCGTACAGGTCGCGCTGACTCAGCGCCTCCTCCATGACTCTCCGCACGTCGCGAACACCGGCCGTGACTGCAGAGAGTTCCACGAAGCGGCGATCAGACGAATACGCGACGGCACCCGCCAGCGTCGTCTTCCCGGTGCCGGGAGGCCCCCAGAGAATGACCGACTGCGTGATGTTCGAACCCGGTTCGGCCAGATTCCGCAGCGCGGAACCCGCGCGCAGCAGGTGCTGTTGCCCGACAACTTCCTCGAGCCCACGAGGTCGCATCCGCACGGCGAGCGGCGCGGTTGGTGAACCGCCCCCGAACCCGCCGACTAATGCCCCCATCTCCTGCGTCATGAACTCAAGACTATTTCACACCGCCGACGCCACGAATCGAGTCGCCGTTGCGGGTAGGCTATTGCGAGATCTGGAAGGACAGGTAGTGGCAACCTCCAAAGAGCAGAAGCGCCGCGTGCGCGATTACCGAGCACGGCAGGACGTACACGAGCACAAGCGCCGGCGGCGCGTTCGCGACAACATATTTGCGGTGCTCGCCGTTGTTGTTGCGGGCGCGGTGGGAACCGCAGTCACGCTGCACGTTCAGGGTCAGCGCGACGACGAGCTCGCGGCTCTCGAAGAGGAGACGCAGACCACCGAACCGACCGACACCGCTCCTCCCGAAGAGGACGTGGTCGTTACCGATGCCGTTCCCGACGCATCGCTGGCGGAGGGTCGCAGCTGGAACGGCAGCCTTACGATCAACGGTGTCGAGCTGTCGGTTGAACTGGACGGTGCCGCAGCGCCGCAGGCAGTGTCGGCGCTCGTAGGAAGCTCGCAGGACGGCTACTACGAAGGCAAGATTTGTCACCGCCTCACCGACTCGGACGACTTCAAGCTCCTGCAGTGCGGCTCGCTTGCCGGTGATGGCATGGGCGATCCCGACTTCCAGTACGGCCCCATCGAGAACGCCCCACAAGACGACGTCTACCCCGCCGGCACAATCGCGATGGCGCGTCAAAGCAACAATCCGAACAGTAACGGTCACCAGTTCTTCGTCGTGTACGAAGACACCACGATTCCCAGTGACGCGGCGGGCGGCTACACGGTCGTCGGCACAGTCACGGACGGACTCGAGCAGTTCATCGATCAGGTGGTTTCCATAGGTATTCAGGACGCCGCCCCCGACGGTCCGCCCAATGAAGAGATAACGATCGAGTCACTCCTTCTCGAGTAGACGTTCACGCCGCAGGCCTGAACGCTAGTGTTGAATGCAGCCCTGTCGCACACAAGGAAGATTCATGCCTGAAAACCCATTTGGCAAGGTCGACGAGACCGGCACCGTATTCGTTCGCTACGAGGATGATTGGCACGAGGTCGGCCAGTACCCCGACGGTACACATGAAGAAGCGCTGGCGCTCTTCGAGCGCAAGTTCGCCGACCTGGAGGGCCAGGTCAGGCTGCTCGAGCAGCGCGTCCGGGGAGGTGCGAATGCCTCCGACATCGCGAAATCGGCGAACAAGCTCGCCGAACAGGTAGCGGAGGGGAAGGCCGTCGGCGACCTCGCAGCCCTCGCTACTCGCCTTCGGGCCATCACGGAGCAGAGCGACGAACTGGCCGAACAGCAGCGAGAGGAACAGCGCGCCGCGCTCGCGAAGGCCGAAGAGGAACGCACGCAGATCGTGCTCACGGTCGAGGCAATCGCCGCGCGCGACCTCAGCAACGTGAAGTGGAAAGACGTGTCCGCCGAGATCGAGGCACTGTTCGCTCAGTGGAAGGCCCACCAAGCCAACGGGCCACGCCTCCCCAAATCGACGAACGATGCCCTCTGGAAGCGATTTCGTGCCGCCCGCACCACGGTCGAGGCCGCACGCCGCCAGTTCTTCGCTCAGCTCGATGCGCAGCACAAACAAGCCAAGACGGAGAAGCAGCTACTGATCGATGAGGCAAAAGCGCTCGCACCGAAGGGCGCAGACGGCATCCCCGCGTACCGCTCGCTGCTCGATCGCTGGAAGGCTGCAGGAAGAGCCGGGCGGAAGGTGGACGACGCGCTCTGGGCTGAATTCAAGGCAGCCGGCGATGTTCTCTTCGACGCGAAAGCGGAGATCCGCGCAGCGGAAGACGCCGAATTCGCCGAAAATCTTGTTGCGAAACGCGCGCTGCTCGACGAAGCGAAGCCCATTCTCGACGCCACCGACCGCAACGCCGCGCGGGAGGCCCTGACGAAGATCCAGCGCGAGTGGGACGAAGTTGGCAAAGTGCCCCGTGACAGCATCCGCGAAGTGGAAGACGGCCTGCGCCGGATCGAGCAGCACGTGCGCTCACTCGACGAGCAGCACTGGAATGCGACGAACCCGGAGCGCAAGGCGCGTTCGGAAGGTCTCGCGGGGCAGCTGGAGGAATCCATCGAGCAGCTTGAAGTCGAGATCACGGCGGCGAAGCAGGCCAAGAACGACAAGAAGGTGAGCGAGCTGGAGAGCGAACTCGAGACCAAACGCCAGTGGCTGGAGGTGGCTCGCGCGGCGGGCTGACGGAAGAGTTCTGCACAGGCCCGGTCCGCTGGAACACGTGGGCCGGGCCTGTTCGTGCATAGTACCGGCATGCAGTATTCCATCGCAGAACAAGCAGCAATGGTGCTCGACGGCGAAGCGATCCGTATCGGCGACTCGATCGTCTCCGTCGCCACCGCGGTGTGCACTAAGCACCGTGTCTTCGGGCTCCCGTTTGAGCCTGGCCAGCACGTGACGCTCTCCCACGGGCTCGCGGCGTGGGTGCACGGCTTCGGCGCTTATCCACGCCTGCTGGATCTCATCGTCCAGGACGGGCAGCGACACGGAATACCGCAGGATCACCGCGTGAGGGTCCGCCGGCACAGATTGGTCTTCGAGGAAGATACCGAATTCCTCTGCGGTGTGCGAGTAACGACACCGCTGCGCACTGCCCTGCATCTCGTGAACGATGTCTCCTGCGGGCCGGAGGCGCTCACCAGTGCATTGCTACTCGCGGGAGGGAGAGAACGCTTGTCCGAGGCACTGCGGAGTGCTCCACGAGTGCAGCCCTTGTTGCGACAGCGCGGTCTGTCTCGACTACGGCGCGGTCAGCCGGTCGTCACCCTGTAGACGTCGTAGACAGCCTCGATCCGTCGAACTGCGTTCAGCACACTGTCGAGATGCGTCACGTCGCCGATTTCGAAGCTGAACTTCGAGATGGCAAGCCGGTCATTGCCGGTGTTCACGCTCGCTGAAAGGATATTGACGTGATGCTCACTGAGCACACTCGTCACATCGGAGAGCAGCCCTGAACGATCGAGCGCCTCTACCTGGATATTCACCAGGAACAACCCCTTACTGGTATCTGCCCAGGAGACGTCGATCATACGGTCGGACTGTTGCTCCACGAGCCCACCGACATTGGGGCAGTCGCGAAGGTGCACACTGACACCCTGACCGCGGGTGATGAATCCGACGATGTCGTCCCCCGGAACCGGCGCGCAGCATTTGGAAAGCTTCACCAGGATGTCTGGCGCGCCCCGAACGAGCACGCTCGAGGAGCCCGCGGCGGACTCCGTCGGACGCTGCTGTTGCCGGGGAATGATCGTGGGATCCTCCGCGTCATCGACACCGAGTGATGCGACCACCTTCTCGAGGACCGACTGGCTGGAGACGTGCCCCTCACCAACTGCGGCGTAGAGCGCCGTCACATCGTCGTATCGCATGGAAGCTGCGATTTCCGCGAGGCTCTCGCCCGTCATCAGCTTCTGCAATGGCAGGTTGTGCCGTCGCATTGCCTTCGCAATGGCGTCCTTGCCGTGCTCTACCGCCTCGTCTCGGCGCTCGCGCGTGAACCACTGACGGATTTTGTTGCGTGCCCTTGCACTCTTGACGAACCCGAGCCAATCCTTACTCGGTGCCGCGTCTGGGTTCTTCGAGGTGTAGATCTCGACGACGTCACCGGTCGCAAGCTGCGTGTCGAGAGGGACGAGCCTTCCGTTCACCTTCGACCCCATTGTGCGGTGACCGACCTCCGTGTGCACGGCATAGGCGAAGTCAACCGGTGTCGCGCCGGCCGAAAGACCGATCACTTTTCCCTTCGGCGTGTACACGTACAACTCTTTGGCCCCGATCTCGAACCGGAGAGAATCCAGGAATTCGCTCGGATCGTCGGTCTCGCTCTGCCAGTCGTTGATGTGCGCAAGCCACGCCATTTCCTGGCCGCTCACGCTGGATTGCGCACCCTGTTTGTACTTCCAGTGCGCCGCGACG
>DXDC01000476.1 GCA_019115685.1 Candidatus Agrococcus pullicola | reverse complement strand
GACCCCGCGTCCGATGGAATCGTGGAAGTCAGGATGGTGCTCTCGGCGGCGCTCAAGAGCGAAGAAGCGGGTAACGGGATTACCCATCAGAAGCTGACATGGTCTCGTTAGATGCGAGTAAGCCGCTGCAGAATACGCCCTCTGAACAGTAGAAACGGCGACTTGTGCGCCGTCCTAGACTTTCGAGATGAACTTCCCTGCGGATAGTCACGTTCATAGCGAGTGGTCGTGGGACACGGGTGGCCCCGAATCAGCTGCCCGAGGGCGAATGCGCGCGACCTGTGAACACGCGGTCCGTATCGGGCTGCCTGCGGTTACTTTCACCGAACACCTCGACTTCCCTGGCACATGGCGATCAAGCTCAGATGATCTCATGCCACACCAACGCAGATTTCTCTCCGCTGATGGCGCGGTTGAGCATCCACTACTCAATGCCGAAGGCTATCTCGACGGCATCGACCGCTTCCGGCGGGCGTTCCCTGATCTTGTGATTCGATCGGGAGTTGAGCTAGGTCAGCCCCACCTTTTTGAGGAGGCTGCCGGGGATCTCATCGACCTGTCGGCGCTCGATCTTGTGCTGGGCTCGCTTCACACCCTGGACATGGGTGGCGGCCTGCGCGCCGAGCCCGTGACCCTCTACGCCGAGCATCCGGCAGCGGAGGTTATGTGGGCGTATCTAGAGGAAGTGCCGCGCATGGTCGAGGGCTCCGACAGCTTCGCCGTGTTCACGCACATCGACTATGCGGCGCGCACATGGCCGACGTGGGATCTCGGCCCGTTCGATCCCCGAGCGTTCGAGGAAGGATTTCGTCGGGCGATGCGGTCGATCGCAGAGAGGGGACGCGCGCTCGAGATGAACACCGGCCGTCTGTGGTCGTGGGTGCCCCAGTGGTGGGCCGAGGAAGGTGGCCGCGCTGTGACCTTTGGAAGCGACGCTCACACACCGGATGCGGTGGCCCGTAATTTCCCGGAAGCCGTCGCCATGCTCGAACACTACGGATTCCGACCTGGCGCAAACACCTGGGACTACTGGGTTCGTTGACCGAGCAGATAGTGAAGGAACCGATAACCCGGTCAACCATCAGAAGCCGACATGTTCTCGTTGAATGCACTCTCCCGCCCTGATCTGCGCGAGGAACCACCGGCCCCTCAGCGCCGCGTGCGACCCGCAGGTGTTGCTACACTCACCCCGCAGTTGGCGGGACTCGGCAGACGATCTCGCCATGGAGGATAGAGATCCAGCCGTCCTCGTCGGCTGCCCACTCCTTCCACGCGTCGCTGATCTCCTGAAGTTCGGCTTGCGCGGCAAGGCCTGAGTCGATGAGCTGCCGCGCGATCGCGGAGTTCAGGATGCGGCCGGCCCACATGCTTCCCCACCAGGCGCGCTCAGTCGGGTTGGCGTAGCACCAGGTGCTCGACGTGGCGGTGGCGTCGTTGAGGCCAGCTGCGTGCGCCCAGGAGAGCAGCCGGCGCCCGGCATCCGGCTCGCCTCCGTTGGCGCGTGCTGCCGTGCGGTACAAGCTCAGCCACTTGTCCAGGGCGGGAAGTTGCGGCCACCAGCAGAAACCGGCGTGGTCGCTGTCACGCACGGCGACGATGCCGCCCGGCTTCGTGACACGCGCCATCTCCCGCATAGCCCGCACCGGGTCGGCGACGTGCTGCAGCACCTGATGTGCATGCGTGACATCGAATGTGTCGTCATCAAACGGGAGTGCATGAGTGTCGGCGGTTCGGAAGTCGATGTTCGTGCTTCCGCGTTCGGCTGCGGTCGCGCGGGTGAGCGTCAGCTCCTCCTCGCCGATCTCGGTCGCGGTGACCTCGAGAACGAGCTCGGCAAGGTCGGCCGTGATTGTGCCAGGTCCGGCACCTACGTCGAGAAGCCGGTCGGTGGGCTTCAGCAGCGGAAGAAGGTACGCGGCTGAGTTCTGCGCGGTGCGCGAGCGGTGCGAGCGCAGAACCGATTCGTGATGACCGTGGGTATATGACGTCATGGGATGACCTTCCTCGGGAGGGATGCTTCCGCCTACCCTCCCGACTCCGACCAGCAGGGCGGAAGGCCGTACTCTTCATAGGAGTCCCGGACGCACCCGAGCGGGGCAGGAAGGAACCGCAACGTGCCCAACGAACTTGGCGACTTCCTCCGCGCTCGTCGAGCGGCAGTGCCGCCCCAGCCGTCGACGAACGGCGCCGCCGGCAGGCGCCGGATAACGGGTCTGCGGCGCGAAGAGGTTGCGGCGTCAGCTGGGATTAGCGTCGACTACTACATCCGTCTCGAGCAGGGGCGCGAGAGGCACCCCAGCGATGCAGTGATCAACGCGCTGGCGGGCGTCCTGGACCTTACCGACGATGGGAAGTCCCATCTCTTTCGGTTGCGCGGGACGCCGGCCACCCCCTCGCGCGACTCGCGCGCGAGCAGCAGCGCTCTTGCCGAGCGGATGAGCGCGCTGGTTCGGGCTGTGGCGCCGAATCCCGCGTACGTTCTGGACCGATTCAGCAACATGATCGCTGCGAATGACGAAGGACTCGCGTTGTACGACGGCTTCGATGACCTCGCGCCTGAGCAGCGCAACACATGCCGCTACCTGATGACAGACGCGCGTGCTTCTCAGATCTTCGTCGAGTGGGAAGAGCTCGCACGCGGCGCCGTCGCCCACCTCCGTGCAGCCAACGCAGACGATCTCCACGACCCTCGGCTGCAGACGCTGGTTGCGGACCTCAGCGCGCAGAGCCCGCTGTTCACGGAGTGGTGGGCCGAGCACATCGTCCAGCAGCGCCGTGCGTCGATCAAACACATTCGCACCGCGACGGGCGAGGTGATCGCCCGGCGCTACGAAGTGCTCCACATTCCCGACGAAGAACTGCGCATGACGCTCTGGCTCCCCCAGACCTAAAACCCCCGCAATCAAGTGCCGTGAAGGTCGATCCGAAACTCAACTCGCAAGAGCTTGGCGTCGTCAGGCATCTCGGGGTAATGGCCACGCAAGCCAGCGGCATGGCCGGGATCCAATGCGGTCAGCGTCGTCGCCTCCACACCCGTGATCTCCCCATCGACATGCGCGAACTGCGGATGGCCCTCAAAGACGAACGTCGCCTGACCAACAGCAAGCCACTCCTCGTCCCACCTGATGGTTGACGTCTTCTCCCCCGACATCACTTCGTCGTGGTATCTGCGATTGAAGCGCACGATTTGTCCATCAGGCGCGTCCGGAAAGAAGTACGTGTCCGGAAGCAGCTTGCGGATCGGCCGCATCGCCGGGCCGTTCTCGGTTGGCACCGCGACCAGGATGTCCGGGTGCTGATCGAGGAGCACCTGTCGGCAGCGTCCGCACGGCGAGATCAGTCCGCGGCCTCGGTCGCCTGCTGCCGCAATCGTCAGGAGTTGCTTCGCTCCTGACGTCGCCGCGACACCAAGTGCGACGAGCTCCGCGCACGGCCCACCTGTGAAGTGATAGACATTCACCGCTTCATGGACGCGACCATCGATATCCATGACAGCCGCAGCGACGGTGTGATTGTCGTTGTCGCCCAACTTCCGTGCAAGCGCTTCGGCTGCGTCGATGACCCTTTGATCGTCTTCGATAGGCTCCACAGCGCGCAACGATATCAGGCACGTTTGACGCACCCCCTCTGCGAACTCGTGCGGATCGACGGGACCAGGATCCGTCGTCGGTCATCACGCGTCAGTCGTCCGTGTATCGTCTCACCATGGATCTCCCGGCACTTCGCGTGCGCCCCGCCGAACTGCACGACGCCCACGGGATCGCCGACGTTCACATCGGGTCATGGCGCGAGACCTATTCAGGTGTCATCCCGGATACCTTCATGGATGACGATGCGCTGATCGCGAGGCGTCGCATGTGGGAGTCGATTCTCGGCCTCGATCCGCTTCCGGGCGCGATCGCGGTCGCTGAGCGCGGTGATCAGGTGGTCGGATTCGCTTTCGCCGGACCAGCCGATCACCCCGACGCTATCAAGGGATTCGCGCCCGCCCGCAGCCTTCACCTGTACTCGATCTACCTTCTCGCGCAGGAACACGAGATGGGCATCGGGAGCGCCCTCCTGGATGCCGTCGTGGAAGACCGACCGGCGCAGCTCTGGGTCCTCACCGGCAACGATCGTGCTCGCGCGTTCTACGAACGCCATGGGTTCCGGGCGGATGGCGTCGAGTTCATCGACCCCGCCCTCGACGGGATCGTGGAAGTCAGGATGGTGCGCTAGGCGGCGCGCAAGAGCGAAGAAATGGGTAACGGGATTACCCATCAGAACCGCATCATGTGCGAAATTTGCGAACAGGAACGAGTGAGCACCACTCCCCTGCGTTCACCCCGTGGAATGTCCTGCGGAGGTCTCGTAACGTGGAAAGTCGTGAGTTAATCAGTCGGCTACTGTCGCACGAACCGGGAGGAGAACAATGACACGGCGCACGAGAGATGTCGTGTTCATATTGCTTGTGTCGTTTGGCCTGGGTGGATGCGCTGCCGCTGCTGGCAACAACACCTCAGCGGCGCCGGCCGGAGGCTCGATCGAGCTTGCAGTCTCAGAGACGTGCGACGCGGACTCTGACTCGCAGTGCGTGCCGGTGGGTAGCGAGCACGTCGTGCGTCCCGCTGTCTTCGAAACAGCAGCGGTCGAGGATGCTGTGGCCAGCAGCGGAGGCACGCAGAACGCCGTTGACGTCACGTTCACAGACAAGGGCGCCGATACCCTCAACGACCTCACGATCCAAGCAAGTGGAGGCAACGCCAACGCGCGACTGCTCGTGAAGGTTGGCGACGAGATCGTCGCTGCCGTGACGGTCGAAGAACCACTCGGTGGCGACCACGTGACTTTGGGGCGCTCAGCGGACGATCACCCAGACGCAGTCATCGAGCTGATTCAGGGAAACTAGGTTGATTGCGATGCGCCGTGCCCGACAGCGAGTCCGATCATCTTGAAGGTCGGCGTGGTGCCGAAGCGTTATATCAGGATCGGCAGACGCCTCAAGGACCGGGGTGGCGTGCAGATCAGCTCTGAGCCGCGGCGGCAGCCCGCCGCTTCAAATTCTGATGCTCATTGCGGTGCCGGACCATCACGATGACGAGAGCGGCGAGGGCGAGCACGAGAGTCGTCCCAGGTATGACTAAGACGGGAACCGTGAGGACACCCGCGACTACTCCTCCCAGAGTGCTCAGTGAGACTGCCGCCAGCGTCGGTATCACCCTCGAGACGTGACGCCAGATCAGCGCACCAGCAGCTCCGGAGATGAGTAGCGCAGCCGAGACTATAAGAGCTAGCCACGTTCGTGATGTTCCGGCTGCGGAATTTGTTTCAAGCTCCGCGTACCACGTCATGTGAGCGGAGCACGCCGTCACGATTCCGACAGCCCCAAGTAGGACAGGGGGCCATGAGGCCCGCGTAGCTCCTAATGCGGTCACTACCGCCAAATAGCTCAACAACGGGCCCACCCCGAACATCAGCGCCTGTACAACTGAAGCGTTCTGCGGCGTAAATGCTGTAACGACGATGACGATCGCGACCGCAACTGAGACGAACGCGCCGATCACGAAGGCAAACGGTGCCATCCTCTTCGACATCAGCGCGAGCCCCACGCGTATTGCCCCCGGATACTTTCGCTTCGTTAGTTCCGGGTGTTCGATCGCGGGGTCTTCAAGCATCTTCGTAAGCACCCGGCTCCCGTTAGCGAAAAACGACGTGCTCTATCGTCTTGGACCGTTGCAGGTTTCATATCGTCCCCTTTGACTCTTGAAAACGCACGAGCGCACGGGTTCGCCCCTGTCTACCAGGCCGGGTAGCTCCGCACCAGAGTTCCGCCAACCTCAGACGTTCACAACTCGCCTGGGGAAGAACTGCTCATCAGCCCATCCGTGCCCTGGCACTGCCGCATTCGCGGCCGGCTCCTCTGCTGGTTTCGTAGCGGCGCGGCACGTGACCGCTGCGATCGCACGCGCGAGGTCGGGGCCAGACCTGCTGCGCGTCGATGATGCGGCGAGAGACATCGCCGTCGTTGCCGTCGAAGCTCGCGTCACGCCCGTGGCCTACGACAACGACGGCCCCCTTGTGTCGCGAGCTCGACGAACACGTATACCCCATGAAGTGCGGAGGCCCACGGAACAAGCGGTGCGTCACCCGCGACCCTTTCGCTCATCGCGCCGACGGCGGCACCCCCAGCGCGCGCTTCGCCTGCAACCGAACGCGCTCAACCGGATCCTCGAGCAATTCAGCCACACGTCCGTGCGGGTCGTCGAGGTCGTAGCGCGTGATGACCTTCAACGCCATCTCACGCACACGCCACGCATCGTCGGTCAACGCATCGATCACGATCTCGGGGCGCGCGGGTGGCCCGATGTGCATCAGACCGCGCGCGCCCCACACGCGCGACCAATGATCGGGCCAGCCGATATGGCCCTTGAGCCAGGCGATATCGGGGTATCGCGAGTCGTCATCCGACGCGTCACCGCGAACCAGGGCCTCGCACCACTCGACCACGAGCTCGAGGCCGAAGACCTCTACGGCCCCACGAACGTTCTCCTCCGGCGTGAGCCGACGGTCAGGAACGGGGTACATGG
>DXDC01000475.1 GCA_019115685.1 Candidatus Agrococcus pullicola | reverse complement strand
GCGCCACCACGTTCGGGATCGTGTAGCTGCTCATCGGGTCGCCTCCGTCTCTTCCGTGCTGAAACCCGCCGCTGCTCTCCCGCCGGGTCTGATCTCATCGAATGAGCTCACGATCGAGTCGATGAACCCGTATTCCTTCGCTTCCTCAGCCGAGTACCAATGATCGTGCAGCGAGTCTTCGAACACACGGTCGAACGGCTGCCCCGTGTCTTCGGCGATCAGTCCGAGCACGGTATCGCGGGTATGACGCAGGTCATCCGCCTGCAGTTCGATGTCGACGGCGGACCCGGCGATACCGGCCGATCCTTGATGCATCAGCACCCGGGAGTGCGGTAGCGCACGGCGTCTGCCTTTCGTTCCCGCCGACAACAGGAACTGGCCAGCGCTGTACGCAATGCCGAGGACGAGCGTGGAGATCTCATTCGGGATCATGCGCATGACATCGCGAATCGCCAGCATGGCCGGCACCGAACCTCCCGGTGAGTGAATCCAGATTGCGATGTCCTTCACGGGGTCCTCTATCGACAGTGAGATCAGCTGAGTTGACAGCAGCGTTCCGTTGTCGTCATCGAGGGGTCCGTCGAGCACGAGAACTCGTCGATCGTAGAGGTCTCTTCTCGCTCTGTCGTCAAATACGGGTGGCTTCGCGTTTTCGCTCATGCCATCCACTCTCGCCCGGCGCGCTCGGGTTTGCAGCGTTCTCTGCTCGAGGCAGATCTGCGCACGGCAGCGCTGCTGAGAGCGGCGCGGACGCGGATGCCTCTGTCTACTCTTCGTTCCGCCCGAGCGCGGCCTCGATATCGTCGAGGTTCTGAAGCCGTTCGCGAGCCTCGGCGGATGAAATCGCTCGTGGATCCACGAATCCCGACTCCCAGTAGGCGTCGCACAGCCGACACCGGTAGACATCGACCATGTATGTGTCGGCTGCTCCGAGAAGCTGAGGGACTTCCTCGCTGTGCTCGCGCCCCGCCCAGTAGCCGCGGCAAACCGAGCAGCCGTTACTCTCCCAGTGTTATGAGGAGCCGCTGAAATCTATCGGCAGGCGACGAGACATACCTATGAATCTACTGCAAGGGCATCACACGGACTCTAGACAGCAGCCCGAAACCCAGCGCATAGCAGCCGCGATGAACGGCGATGACGCACCCTCCGGTGCTGTTGGTTTCGGCGTCTTGAGCCGGCGGCCCGTGGAACCGAAGGGATGCCGAAACCATCCCGAAACCGGTGCGTCGCACGATCGGTATCGACCGCACAACACACGATGCGAAGGAGTCGATTCCGATGACCACCGCCACCGTTCCCACTGAGCAGACCACTTCAGACCAGATCGCCGGGGCGTCGGTGAAGATCGCAGTGATCGTGGGCAGCATCCGCGAGGATCGCTTCTGCCCCACCCCGTCGAACTGGATCGCCGATCAGGCACGCAAGCGCAAGGACGTCGAAGTCGACCTGATCGATCTGGCCGACTACGACCTGCCGATCGTGCTGGGTGGCAATGACGAAAGCGCGCCCCAGCCCGATCCGGTGACCGAACTCGGTCGGCGACTCGCACACGCCGATGCGTTCGTGGTCGTCACCCCGATCTACAACCGGTCTTACCCAGCGTCATTGAAGAACGCGATCGACTGGTTCTACCTCGAGTGGCAGCTCAAGCCGGTCGGGTTCATCTCCTACGGCGGTATCACGGGTGGACTGCAGTCCATTGACGCGCTGCGCAGCGTCTTCACCGAATTCCACGCCGTTCCGTTGCGCGACTCGATCACCTTCGCCAACTTCTGGGAGACCTTCGATCACGATGGCCGACCGGTGGACACCGATCGCACCTCGAGGCACGCCGAAGGATTCCTCGGCCAGCTGGTCTGGTGGGCACAGACCCTGCGGCAGGCCCGCGCTGAGCGCCCGTATCCCTTCGCCGAGTCCGAATGACGAACACCGTAAGACGTGCTTCAGGAGCTTACTTCGCATGAGTACCAACGACCCCCTCACCAGAACTTCGCAACCGACATGGCGTGAATGGACCGCGCTGGCAGTCCTGGCGCTGCCACTGTTCATGATGGCCACCGACTTCACGGCGATCTTCCTCGCCACACCCGCGATCACCGCAGACCTGACGCCGTCGACGACGCAGCTGTTGTGGGTCGTGCACATCGGGGAGCTCATCGCCGCGGGCTTCGTGATCACGATGGGTTGGCTCACCGGCCGCATCGGTCCGCGTCTTCTGCTGTTACTGGCGCTGGCCCTGTATGGAATCGCCTCGGCGCTTGCCGCTTTCGCCTCCAACGCTGAGACGCTACTGGTCGCCCGGGTGCTGATCGGTCTGGCGGCAGCGGCCGCCTCTCCTGCGGGGATCGCCCTGCTGCGCTCACTGTTCAGCAGCGCCAGACACTTCGGCATCGGCTTCGCGGTGGTGATGGGTGCCTTTTCCGTTGGCGGGGCGCTCGGCCCGCCCTTGGCCGGCCTGCTGTTGGAGTACTTCTGGTGGGGCTCGGTCTTTCTGGTCAACATCCCGGTTGCCGCCGTGGCTGTGATCGCCGGGCTATGGCTGTTCCCACGTGCCACAAACCGGACCACCGACCGGATCGACATGACCAGCGTTGTGATCTCGATCGGTGCGGTGATGCTGGTGGTCTACGGGCTGCAGAACTTCGCGGACCGTGGAATCACGATCCCTTACGCGCTGGCGGTGATCGCCGGGCTCGCTCTCGGATGGTGGTTCATCCGTCGGCAACGGCGCATCGAGAATCCGCTGCTGGATCTGGATCTGTTCTCGTTCCGCGTACTGCGCATCCTGGCGATCGTCTTCGTCACCTCCCAGGTGGCTTTCATGACCGCCGACTTCGTACTGGTGCAATACCTGCAGATCGTGGCCGGCATGTCCACCGCCTCACTCGGGCTGCTCCTTGCGATTCCGGCGGTCGCAGCGATTATCGCCACGGCATTGACACCCGCTCTGAGCCGTAAACTCACCCCCGCGATAGTGATGACAGCAGGAATGGGCGTTTCCGTGATCGGCACGATCGTCCTGCTCGCCGCGATCGTCGTGGCACCGGCGACGTCATTGTTCGCCGCGGGAATGACCATCATCGCCCTGGGGATCAGCCCACCTTTGGTGGTCGGTGCCCAGCTCATGCTGACTTCGGTCTCCGAGCGGCAGGCCGGCCCGGTCGCAGCGATCCAGGATATCGCCGCCAGTCTCGGCGCCACCGCGGGGATCGTCGTCCTGGGCAGTCTCGCCATGTCGGTCTTCACCCGGAGCCTGCGCATCACTGCGCCCGACGGTCTCGACGCATCCGCCCTGGACACTGCCGTCGAGAGCCCCGGTGCCGCGATCGCGGTCGCCGAGAGCATCGATGGCACGGTCGGCCAAGAGCTGCTCCGGTCCGCTCAGGACGCTCTGACCTGGGGCACCGTGGCCGCCTACGTAGCCGCATTGCTCGTCGGATTGGCAACCATGGTGATTCTACGCGGCCTCCGCGGCGTCGAGCTGCCAGACGATGGCACCGACGAGCCGATGTCCGAGACAGCTCAGGACGACGAGGGCTCAGCGTGACGAGCGACAATCGCACAACCAGTACCGACCGCAGCCCGAACAATAGGAAGGATTCGATTCCGATGAGCACACCCGCTTCTTTCTCGCACACGCCCCTCGACGCTGCCGATGAGGTCGCGATCCACGGCATCGTGACCGATATCGAACAGGCGTTCAACGACAACGACCCCGAATCTCTGGTGCGCCACATCGCGCCGGACGCGCTGATCGTGAATCCGCTCGGTTCGGTGATGCACGGACCGGAAGAGGTTCGGGCATCGACCCGCCCGCTGCTCGAAGGGCCATTGCGGAATGCAACGGCACATTATCGTCTGAGCGACCTCGCGCAACTTGCATCCGGCGTCGTAGTGGCACACAAGAGCGCCTGGTCGAGCCGGCAGGCAGCCGACTCGGGTGAGCCGCCTGAGATGAACGCTCTCTACGTGTTCGTGAAGCGTGGAGGCGAGTGGTGGATCGTCCGCCGTCAGA
>DXDC01000474.1 GCA_019115685.1 Candidatus Agrococcus pullicola | reverse complement strand
GCGGGCACGGTCATAGCGGGGACGCGCATCCGAGTTCCGACCGGCGTCGAATCCGCTTCGTCGGCATCCGCGTTCAGCGATGCACTGGATCGGGCGGTTCGGGCAGCAGCTGGTCATCCACTCGCCGCCGGGGTCGCTCGAGCCGGTATCGGAGCAGCCGGTCCCGTCGACCTTCGCGAGGGAACGATAAGCCCGATCAATTTGCCTGCCGTACGCGACTTCGACATCGTCGGCGCGGTCCAGGCCGCCACAGGCGTCGAGGACGTGCGGCTGCGGCTCGACGGCACCTGCATAGCGCTCGGCGAACTCTGGCGGGGGGCCGCTGAGGGTTCCCGCAACGCGATCGCCTTCGTCGTCTCGACCGGCATCGGCGGCGGCGTCATCGCCGACGGCCGTGTCATAACCGGAGAAAGCGGCAACGCCGGTCACCTCGGTCAAGTCGTCATCGACAGCCCGGTTGATGGCGATGTCTTCGGCGCGACGGTCGAGGGGCAGGCTTCGGGCAAGTACACGGTTGCTTGGGCTAGGCAGCAGGGTTGGCGGGGTGAAACGGGCGAGGACCTCGGTGCTGATGCGGCGGCCGGCAATGAGGTCGCTCGAGCCGCGATCGAACGGTCGGTCCAGGCATTGGGCAAGGGCCTGGCGAGCGTCGCGAACCTGCTGAACACAGAAATCGCGGTCATGGGCGGCGGGTTCTCGCACGTCACAGCCGATTACGCGGAGCGAGTGCAGGCGACCGCTCGACTGCACAGCGTCAATGCCTACGCACGAGAGCTCCGCGTCGCGCGCGCCCAACTCGGCCGCGACGCCCCGCTCATCGGCGCAGCAGCCCTTGCTCTTCGGCCCGATCTCTTAGCGTAACCTCGGCCTCCTCGATGAGAACCCGCAACTGACCCAGAGGCAGATTCGCACCGAACGCGGCCTGGTCCGGCTGCAGCCTCACGCCCGCGCTCAGCCCACCGATCGGCAATGGGTCGAACCCGAGATCGTCGACCACGACGGCCGCTTCACGGACAGCTTCCGGGCTGTCGCCCGCGAGCGCAATCGCCTTGCGCAGCTCGTGACCGGCGGGCCGCGCTTCGACCTCAAGATCGTGATAGCCCATGTGATTGAGCGCCTTGACGACGCGGGCGCCCGGAAAGTTGTCTCGCACGATTTCACTCGTTGTCGTTCGCGGATCGGTGAGATCATCTCGAACGCCGTCCGTTTCGAACCAGTAGTTCATGGCATCGATGACGAGCTTGCCTTCCACAGGAGCATCCGCGATTTCATGGTGTCGCCCGAGCGGAAGAGCGAGCACGACGATATCGGCCTGTTGAACAGCATCCCGTGCCCACACCGCCTCAGCACCAGGAGCGAGCACGTCAACGATCAGGGCGATCTTCTGCGGGTCGCCTGAACCGGCGATCTGCACGCGGTACCCGGCCGCGACGGCGAGTCTCGCCAGAATCGTGCCGACTTTGCCGGCGCCGATGATCGCGATTTCCCTTTGCACAGTGTCGCTCATGGTTTGCCTCCCGGAGTTCTTTCAACCGGGGCAACTGTGAATCCCGACGCGGCATTCCCGGCTGCAGCTGTGCGGGAGTTCTCACCCGATGGCGCAACCGCCGCCCCAGGGTGGGTCACAGCCCGTGACGAGCCAGAAATCGCTTGATCTCGCCGTTGAAGCTCTCTGGATTCTCGAGATTCGGGTAGTGGCCGGAATTCGACACCTCGGCATACTCTCCGCTGGGCACCGCAGCCGCGACCCGTCGGCCGAGGCTGCGATGGTCAGGTCCGTCCAAGGCGCCCGGTAGCGCGAGTACCGGTACGGTGATGTTTTCCAACCGCTCCCAAGTGTGCAGAACCGGCGTCGGGCGCAGCGGCTGAATCGGAGCACCGTCCGGACCGACTCGCGTGTGCTCGGTAACGATGTCCCTGGCCATGCGCTCAACGAGCGTCCACACCTCGGGGCTCATGTCCGCGCGCGAGCGATACGGGCCACTGGTGAAGCGCATGAACACCGCGAGCCAATGCTCGATATCGGCCTCGCGCTCCGCGTCCGCCAATTCGCGGAACGTCTGTTGCGCCCAGGAACCGTGGAACTCGGGCTCGCTCGTACCCGTGCCACTGACGATGACACCGCTCGTACGCTCGGGATACTCCAGCGCGAGATCCACGGCTGTTCCGCCGCCCATCGAAATACCGACCGGAATGACGCGTTCGAGTCCCAGGGCGTCCATGAGGTCGATGACGTCGTCTACGAGCCGGTAGGGCTCTTCCGCATCGGATGAGCCCCCGTGGCCCCTCGCGTCGGGCGCGAACACCGATCGCTCCGGGAAATCCGCCAACTGTCGCCCCCACATGCGGTAGTCCACCGCGCCGCCGTGCAAGAACATCAGCGGGGTGGGCGAATTCTCTGCCTTTCGCGCGGCGTAGCGAACTCGGTGGGTCGGTAACTCCAGTGTGCGGACGGCATCTGCAATCATGACAACCAAGGTGTCATACTTTCCTGATAGTGACAACTTGGGTGTCGTTACGGCGATGCGCCGGATACACTTGAAGCAGACGAACTCGGGCACGGTCTGGCCGAAATTCATCTCGCGTTCGGCCCGCTGTATTGAAGCGTATCCGGAGCAAAGAACCGACAATGGACCCCCGGCCACGCGCCATGCTCGACCACCTCCGACGGGAAGAGATGGCGACGGTGCCGCGCATCGCGGTCCGCAACTCGTGCAGTTCACATCAACCTGGCGCGCGACTATCGAGAACGTCTCGCATCGAGTGCGGCTCATGGGCCGAACGGGCGGCGCGCCAACCGCAGGCGATCCCGATGCTGCGCTGCGACCCTTCCGCCACATGCAGGACGCATTCGGCCGGAGACCGCTGCATTCGGACGAGTAGTCGGTTCCGTCGCGGGGTGACGGGTCAGATGCGGTCCTGCGCCGCCGCGAGCGCCGCGTATGCTCCCCCCGCTGCGAGCAGCTCGTTGTGTGTTCCGCTCTCGACGATACTGCCGGCATCCAACACGTGAATCCTGTCAGCCGCTCGCACGGTCGATAGCCTGTGGGCGATCGCGATCACGGTGCGCCCGTGGGATGCCGCATCGAGCGCCTGCTGCACAACGCGTTCCGAGACGGTATCGAGCGCGCTCGTCGCTTCATCGAGCACGAGCACAGCGGGGTC
>DXDC01000473.1 GCA_019115685.1 Candidatus Agrococcus pullicola | reverse complement strand
ATCTCCCGAATAGTGGGGCAGGGGCGGCGGGCCAAAACCGTCTCACGAGGGGGTGACGGGACGGGCTACTGGGGGCCGCCGAGGAACGCGGCCGGATTGGCGACGAGCATCGTGCGCACCGCATCCTCGCCGATGCGCTCGCGGAGCCTGGGCAGATAGCGATCGCCGAGATACCGCAGCCCCGGCATCCCGCCGTAGGCGACGTAGCGGCTCGCGCGAGCGACGTCGCCGCCGAGGAGCACGCGGTTGGGGCCGCTCGCGACGACGCGCTCGGTCAGATCCAGCAGCTCGGCATCGCTGCGGGTGCGCGGCCTGGCCATCCCGTCGTAGCCGAGAAACGCTCCCCGATCCATGAGATCCAGGTGGAGGCCGGGGTCGGGGTCGCGATCGGCGTGCGCGAGCAGGATGCGCGAACTCGGCACTCCGAGCGACTCGAAGCGGTCGAGCACCTCGTGCGCGGCGGTGCAGAACTCCAGGTGCACCATGACGGGCACCCCTGTGCGCGAGTGCGCATGCGCGATGCCCTCTATCGTCGCGGCCTCGGACGGCGAGATCCGCCAGTAGTCGACACCGACCTTCGCGAGCCCGGCGCGCACGTCGGAGCGGTCATCGTCGGTGTCGTCCGCGGGCATGCCTTCTTCGATGTCGGCGGCGAAGAGTTCGCCGCGCTCTTCGGCACTCAGCAGTGCGAGGGGATGATCGGCACCGTAGTGCGCGTCCCGGTGCATGCCCGTCGTCGCGACGATGTGCAGACCGGCTGCCATGGCGATCCGCGCGAGCGCAGCGGGGCGGCGGCCGAGGCCCACGGGTGTCGCATCGATGACGCTCTCGAAACCGCTCTCGGCCAACAGCCGGAACTCCTCAGTGCTCTTCGCCTCATCGTCGAGTTCGTCGCCGGGCAGCAGCGGCGAGACCTGGAAGCCGTGCTCGTGGGCGTTGACCCGGCCGAGCTCCGGCACCGATACGTCGCCGAGGACTGTCCGGGCGTGCCCCCGTGGAATCCGGCCGTCGGGCACTATCTGCACCCCTCCGCGATCTCCGCCAGACGATCAACGCGCTCGCCCGTCATCTCTACATCGAAGACCTCGCCGATCACCTGCGTCCAGCCGTGGATGAAGTAGCGCCACCCGTCGAAGACGCGCAGATCGCGCGATGACTCCTGTTCGCGCGCCTGCTGGAGGAACTCCAGCGAGCCGCGGTAGTTGAACTCCCAGACCGTGGCAGCTCGCGGGAAGAACGTCCCGTCCGGAACGGGGGAGCCGGGGCGATCCTTGCCGAGGCCCGAGGCGTTCACGACCAGTGAGCCTTCGGGAGCGGACGCGAGAATCCCCGCGGTCTCGTGCGCATCGTGGACCTCGAGCAGCGAACGAGGCGTACCGCGCTCGGCGTGTACATCGAGCAGGTGCTGCAGACGCTCCCGGCTGGTATCGGTCACGACGATGCGGCTCGGAAGATCCTCGCGTTCGGCGAGCCCCCAGCTGAGCGCAAGCCCGGCGCCACCTGCCCCGAGGATGATCGCTTCGCGCTCGCCGCCGAAGCCGCCCGCGGGGAACAGCTCGTCCAGTCCCGCAGTCGCGGTGATCGGATCCTTGGCGTGCCCGAGCAGACGCCCGTTGCGTTTGGAGATGCTGGAGATCTCGCCGCATGCGACCGCGAACTCGTCCAGTTCGTCGAACAGGTCGTGCGCTGCCGTGTACAGCGACATCTTATGCGTCGTGACGAGGGCACCCCGGTGCGCGGCATCTCGCTTGATGCGCTCGACGGCCGCCCTGAATGCCGCATCATCGGCGTCGAGTGCGATGTCGACGCCCTCGAGCGTGCGTGTCGGCAGCTCGAGCTCGTCCGCCCACGCCGGGAAGATCTTCATGATCGACGACGAACCCGTTGTGACGCCGATGAACGCCATGCGCTCGTTCATGCTCGCACCTCCCGCAGTGCCGCAGCGAAATGCCCGGCAATGGTCTCGATGCGACCCCAGTCCTGGTCCTGCAGCGCGGCCGCCGGCACCAGATCGCCGCCCGCGCCCGCTGCAACGGCGCCCGCGGAGAACCACTCGCCGAGATTCATCGCGGAGACGCCGCCGGTAGGCATGAACGGGATGCCGGGGAACGGCCCGCGCAGTGCTTTCAGGAATGCGGGGCCGCCGAGTGATGCGGGGAAGAGCTTGACGACGTGCGTGCCGGCATCGATGGCGGTCATGACCTCGGAGGGTGTCATCGCGCCGGTCATGACGACGGCGCCCGTGTCGAGCATCGACTCGGTCAATGACGGCAGCGTGCCTGGCGAGACCAGGAAGCTCGCGCCGGCGGCAACGGCCTCATCAGCCTGCTGCGCGGATGTGACGGTGCCGGCGCCGACGTGCGCAGCATCGCCGAACTCGGCGACCAGTTCTCGGATCACGGCGGCTGCATCGGGGGTCGAATACGTCACTTCGAGTCCGGTGATGCCGCCGCGCACGAGTGCTCGAGAGGCCTCGATCGCGTGCTGCGCTGTCGGTGCACGCAGCACGGCGAACACGCCCGTGCTCTGTACTCGTTCGAGCCTGTCGTTCACATTCGCTCCTTCGGTCTGGATGTTCACGTCGTTGACGCGGAAACGGGATGCGATCCCGGCACGGGGTTCGGCGGCTGCCGGCCTTCGAGCACCGCGAGGGCGTTGTCGACCGCGATCGACCCCATCCCGTCGACCGCCTCGACGGTCTGCGCGCCGAAGTGCGGGGTCACGGTGACCCGGTCGGCGAGGTCATCGGCCAGGAGGGGTGACTCGCTTGCCGCAGTGTCGCCGAGCAGCGTGTCGGCGGCGAAGGCTCGCACGCGTCCGTCGCGCAGCGCGTCGGCCAGCGCCTCCTCATCGATGAGGTCGGGCCGTGCCGTATTGATGAGCGTGATGGGATGATCGAGTCGGTCGAGCCAGTCGGTGTCGATGATGGTCCTGCCGCCCGGAGCGTGGAGCGAGACGATATCGCTGGCACGACCGATGTCGTCGAGCGATGCACCGACCACGCCCGCGGCCGTGTACGCATCCTCATCGAGGAACGGGTCGTGTGCGACGACGGTGCCGCCGAAACCGCTCAATCGTTGGGCGACGCCGCGCCCGATGCGGCCGAAGCCGACGATGCCGACCCGCTGGGATCCGAGCTGGCGGCCGCGGATAACACTCCAGTCGCCGGCGCGCACGCCGCGATCGCCAGCGGTGATCGACCGGAGCGCAGCCAGCATGAGCGCGACGGCGTGGTCGGCGACGGCATCCGAGTTCGCGCCGGGAGTGTTCGTGACGACGATGCCGCGTTGAGCGGCCGCTGCGACGTCCACGGCCTCGAAGCCGACGCCGTAGCGGGCGATGACGCGCAGTCCGGGGGCTGCATCCATGTGCCGGGCGCTGACCGGGCCCGTGCCGGCGACCCAGGCGTCCGCTTTCGAGAGCGCGCCCGCGAGTGCGCCGATGTCGTGGCCGGAGGGGCCGCGCAGCACCGTGTGCCCCTGCTCCGTGAGCTCCGTCGTGAGGTCGCGGTCGCCGTCCCCGAAGGAGCGGCTGGTTGCCAGGATGACGGCCACTAGCGGACCTCCTCGTTCATCCAGGGCTCCAGCGCATCGTAAGCGCCGCGGAACCGTTCGAGACGTTCGCGGTAGCGCTCGTGCCGCTGCAGGTTCGGCTCGAACGCGGCGACCACGTCGGAGAGCTCACGCGCCGGCGAGAAGTCGTCGGCCAAGCCGAGCCCGACCAGCCCGACGACAGCGGCGCCGAGGCTGTTCGCTTCGCCGACGACGCTGCGACGGTGCACCTGCACGCCCCAGACATCGGCCATGATCTGCAGCCACGCATCGCTCGCCGCGCCGCCGCCGACGGCGTCGATGCTGTCGAACGCATAGCCGTTGTCGGCGTACGCGTCGAGGCATTCGGCGAGATTGAAGGCAACGCCCTCGAGCACTGCGCGCATCATGTGCTGCCGCTCGTGATGTCTGCCGATGCCGACGAAAGCGCCCCGCGCATCGGTGTTCCACTTCGGCGAGCGTTCGCCAAACAGGTAGGGGAGGAAGAACAGCCCTCCCGTGTCCGCATCCTCGGTGCTCGCACGCCCGACGAGCTCACGCAGGGATGCACCGCTCGGGTCCGGTGACAGGATTTCGTTGATCCACGCCACGGATGCGCCCGCCGCCTGCATCGTGGCTGTCGGCACGTAGAGTCCGGGCACGACGTGCTCGAAGGTGAACGTGCGCATCGAGGGGTCGAGCACCGGCTCGCCCGACGCGAACGAGATCCACGAGGACGTGCCCATCGCGATGTAGGCGCCGTCCTCGGGAGCGACGACGCCTGCTCCGACCGCGGCGATGGGGCCGTCGCCGCCGCCCATGACAACTCGCGTGCTCGCAGGCAGTCCCGTCGCCGACGCGGCATCCTGCGTCAGCGATCCGACGACCTCGATCGACTCGACGATCTCGGGAAACAGCGCCGGGTCGAGCTCTGCCGCCGCGAGTGTCTCGGCCGACCATGCGCCGCGACCGATGTCGTAGGCGTTCGTCGACGAGGCATCCGAGCGGTCGGTTGCGAGCCTCCCGGTCAGGCGATGCACAACGTAGTCCTTCGCGACGCACACGTGGCGCACTCTCGCAAAGGTTTCGGGTTCGTTGTCGCGCACCCACATCACTTTCGCGAGCGAGTACGTGGAGTTGATGCGGTGACCGTGCAGCCTGTACGCCTCGTGTTCACCAAGACGCTCGTTCAGCAGTGCTGCCTGACGCCCCGCGCGCGTGTCGGCCCAGATGATTGCCGGTCGGACGGGACGGTGGGTTTCATCAAGCAGCACGGCACCCATCATCTGCCCGCTGATGACCATCCCGTGCACGGATGCTCGGTCGACTTCGGCTTTCGTCAGTAATCGCGACGTCGCGGTGATGACCGCGTCGTACCAGTCGTCCGGGTCCTGCTCGGCGATGCCGCCGTCCGCGAAGTGCGCCGGATACTCGACGGTGACGGCCTCCAGTAGGCGACCCCGCTCGTCGTGCAGGGACGCCTTGTTGCCGGTTGTGCCGAGATCGTGTGCGATCAGCATGGTGCCGAGCTTACGCGCGCGCCGTGAAGGGTCGGAGTTCGTGGCCGTCGGCGGTGCTGTAGACGCGGTTGCCCATGCCGTGCTCGAGCACCCAGCCGTAGTCGTGACCGGCACCGCCCGGGTACACGGCGAGGAATTTGTACGGGTCGTCGCCGACGTTGACCGATCTGTGCGCCCAGCCCGGCGGGATGTAGCCGATCGTGCCGGGAGTCATGTCGAGCCAGGCTGTCTCTTCGCCGTCGAACATGAGGAGCCCGCCGGTGCCGTGCAGGGCGAGGTAGATTTCGCCTTGGTGGTCGGGATGCTGGTGCCCCTTGGTCATCCAGAATTCGCCCGCGGTCGTGCCGGGCTCGATCGTGGTGATGGACTGCGGCAGCTCGCGATTCACTTCGGGAACCGGTGAGGACTGCACGCTGTAGACGATCGGGTCACCGTCGGCGACAGCGGCTTCCCAAGCCTGGTGGTCGGCGAAGAGGCCCTCTAGGGCGCTCATGCGACGCACCAGGGTGGGCCCCTCGGGTGTCAGTCGTGCCGCGTCAGCGTCGAACTGGATCGCGAACGGGGCGATCGGCGGTGTTGCGAAGTCGGTCATGACACTCCTTCATCGTGGGGCAGATGTTATTACAGGTTACATCGTGGTTGCGATCCGCCGCGACCGCCCCCTTGGTTGAGCCTGCAGAGGTCATGCCCGACCTTCGCAATGAGTCCTGAACCGCTTGCATCGTGTCAAGCCCGAATAGGCAAGCATTCGGGCACGCTCGCACAGAAAGCAAGCGGTTGGCAGCTTCGGCGCCTCAATTGTGAACGTGGCGTTCGCGAGCGACGCCCCGAAGCGAGAAAACGATTGCTGAATCACTGTCGCACGTGTTAGGTTGACGGTTAACCGTAATCTGTTGGCTGACAAGGACGTCGAATGCCCGAACACAACTGGATGCAGTCGCTCGACTCGCTCGAACCCATCCCCGCTCTGGGGGAGCACGTCGTGGCCCGCCTCCGTCGTGCGATCATCGCAGGAGACCTCCCGGTCGGAACCCACCTCGTCGAAGCAAAGCTCTCGGCACGATTCAGCGTCAGCCGCGGTCCCATCCGGGATGCACTGCGTCGTCTGCAGATCGAGGGGCTCGTGGAGCCGGGCGGCCGGGGGCTGATCGTGAGAGGCCTCACACTCGAAGATCTCGAAGAGCTGTACATGGTGCGCGAATTGATCGAGTCGACGGCCATGCGTCGCTGTTGCGAAATCGCCGCTGCAGACCTCTCCGGCGTCGAGCGGCAGCTCGACCGGATGCGGACAGCATACGAGACCGGCGATCGTGAACAATTCGCCAGGGCAGACCTCGAATTCCACACCGCCTTCTACGAAATCGCCGGTTATCGACGACTTGCGAGTATCTGGGCCCAGCAGCGTCCGACCTTCGCCGAAGTGCTCACCGTCACCAATGCTCAGGATGGCGATCTGGCCCCGACGCTGCGAGATCACGAGCTGCTGCTGGACGCTGTCCGAAACCGAGACGCTGACCGCACGCTGGAGCTCCTGCACAGCCACATTCACGGGTCGCTCGGTCGTATGCGGGCCGCATATGCCGACATCGCCAGGCCGAGCGCCGTATAGAACGTTTCCCCGACCACCATCCACAACGAAGGAGTTGCGAGAATGCGCACAAGACGATGGACAATTGCGACGGCGGGAGCCGCGGCCGTGGGGCTCGCCCTCGCCGGCTGCAGCCCGGTCGCCGATGAAGACACGGCCTTCCCGGAGAACGACATCCGGCTGATCATCCAGGCGGACGCGGGAGGAGGTTCCGACCTCTCCAGCCGTGCGCTCGCGGC
>DXDC01000050.1 GCA_019115685.1 Candidatus Agrococcus pullicola | reverse complement strand
GAAGGCATCCGCCGAGCCGCCGGGCAACTCCGCCCACAGCCAGAGTCCGCCCGGTGGGCGCAGGTAACGCCATTCGGGAAGCTGGTCGCCCAGCAGCGACTCGAGTGTTTCCAGCACTCGCGCGTGCTTTGCACCCACTTGTCGACGCAATAGCGGCGCCGCATCCAGGAGCTCCATCGCGAGCAACTGCGCCGGCACGCTCGTCGACTGGTCCGCCAGCTGCCTCGTGCCGCGCAACCGCCGGATGAGCACGGGGTCAGCACGAACCCAGCCGATGCGCAGCCCCGCCCACGCCCACTTCGACAGCGAATCGACGACGATGATCGGCGCGTCGGGACGCAGGGCTGCGAGCGTCGTCGGCACGACTCCGTCGAAGGGAATGGTAGCCACGACGCGGTCTTCGAGAACGGGAACGCCGTACACCGCTGCGAGCTCGGCGAGTCGATGTCGAGCCTCCGATGGCATCCGGGTGCCGGTGGGATTGTGGTGGTGAGGATTGACGGCGACGAGCACGGGGCGCATCCGGACGATCGCTGCCTCGAGCGCGACGATATCGATGCCATCGGGCCCCATGGGGATCCCGTACACGACTCCGCCTTGACGTCGGACCGAATCGGCCATCCCCGGCCATGTCATCTCCTCCGCGAGCACGACGTCGCCGGGAGAGATCATTTCGTTGATCAGCAGGTGGATCGCCTGTTGCGCGCCGTGCGTGACGAGTATCTGCTCAGCGGTCGTGGGTGTCCCTTCGCTTGCGAACAGTTCGGCAACGCGTGCGCGAAGCTCCTGGAGCCCAGCGGGGTCGGACTCGGTGACTGTTGTCGGGTCGAAGGTGGGTGCGTGAGCTCGGATGATCTCCGCTGCTGCGTCAGGAACCTTCGGAACACCGCGCAGCAAGTCGATCGCGGAAGGCAGGGCGGAGAACAGCGTCTCCTGCCGACTGGGTTTCGCCGAGGCCGGGACGAGACCGGCGCTTCCCGAGATGCGCGTTCCGCTGCCCTGCCTGCGCTCGAGGATGCCGTGCTCGGTCAGGTCGGAGTATGCAGCCACCACGGTTCCTCGCGAGACGGACGCTGCCGATGCCAACGCACGCTCGGCAGGGAGGCGGTCACCGGGACGCAGCTCACCGCTCGATACGAGTGCCGTGATCGCTCCCGCGAGACGCCCTGAGAGTGTTCCGTCGCCGTGCGACCAGCGGCCGAGGCGCGCGACCAGACGATCGGAGGCCACGGTGGCCGATCGCTGGTCCACCAGCCGGACATTGGCCCTGTTATCGATGCTCATACCATTGCATTCTGACTCAATGGACCAACAAAATTCGACCCTCAAGACAATCACTAGGCCAATATCACGGGAATGGACCATTGAGTATTTGCTGCTCTGGTTCGCTGAAGACGACGACCGTCTGAGCGATGCCACGCTTCGCCGACCGTTGCTGGCGCTGGAAGAAGCGCTGACGGGCACTCGCTGGGCACTCGCGCCGGGCCCGGGAGACCCAGCAGCTCAGGGGCCAGCCGTCGTCAGCCTGCTGCGATCGATCGCGCTGCTCACCGGGCGCAATCCCGCTCTGCGTGCACACACGATTGCCGACGTTCTCGCCGGCGCTGAGGATATCGCTCCTCTTCATGTTGATGATCTCCCATCTCGCAGCACGGTTGTCGGCCTCGGTACTCGAAGCTCTCCCCGCGCGGCGATGAGATAGCCTAATCTCGCGCTGCAGGAGAACGGATGCACGGCTCCTACTTTCCGCAGCACAGGCGGCAGCCGGACTGGCCACGGCCAGGTAACGAGCGGCCCGACACGAAGGAACGTATGAAGCACGCCACCGGGCAGAGCGAATCCGCTCCCGAAAAGGGTGCGCGACGCAAGCAAGGGCGCCCGCCCAGCCCGCTGCTGGACCGTGAGCGCATTACGAATACGGCGATGTCACTCATCCGCGACTCCGGAGCGGACGCGCTCACGATGGGGGCACTCGCGCGAGCGCTCGGCGTATCCACGCCCGCGCTCTACAACCACGCCGCCAGCAAGCTCGTCATTCTGCGCTGGGTCGAGGATCGTCTGATGGAGCGCATCGAGACCGGTGACTTTGCAGGGGGCGACTGGTTCGGCGCACTGACCACCTGGGCGACGAGCTACCGCACCGTCATGGCGGAGAACGCGCCGTTCATCCCGACCATCGCGACCATGCCGGTGGCAGGAGCACCGATAACGCTGACGATGTACGAACGGGTCGCCGCGGGCCTGACCGCGTGCGGCTGGCCGGATGCCGCAGTCGTTCCCGTCATCGTGTCGGTGGAGTCGTTCGTCTACGGGTCCGCCTACGACGTCGACGCACCCGCAGACATCTTCGATGTCAAGCCCGACGAGCAGCGGCACTCCCCGGCCTTCGTGCGCGCAGTAGCCGCCTACGGGGCGAACACGGATGCGGAATCCCGTCGCGCCGACGAAGCCTTCGAGACCGGGCTCGCATCCCTGCTGGGTGGCCTCGCCCAGCGATACGACATTGCTCTGCCCTGTTAACGCCGGCTTCCCGCCGGTCCTGGAAAGGGGTGGCGGGGCGAAATGGTTGAAAACCCCGCGTCGGGGAGCCTTCCGAGCGCAGGATTTTCAACTATTTCCGTGAACAACGGGTCATCGAAAAGGGGCCCGTCATTTCCTCTCTTCAGATGCGGCCTCCACGCCGATCACCTGGCCCTCGAAGAACGCGGGGTTACGGCGCGCGACCACCAGCATCACGATCACACCCAGCAGCAGCACGCCGACACCGGTCACGAACACGAGCCCGATGCCGTTCTGCGCAACACCGTCGGCGTCGAAGCTGGTGGCGAAGACCGCCGAACCGGACCCGTACGAGGGGTCGATGGATTCGATCGCCGTCGTGAAGAACATCGTCAGCAGCGACAGGCCGCCGAGCAGTGGGAAGACGAAGCGGAACACGACGTTGCGCGCCGACGAGAATGCCGTCTTGCGGAAGTACCAGACCGCTGCGAGCCCCGTGACGCCGTAGTAGAAGCAGATCATCAGGCCCAGCGCGGTGATGGTGTCCCAGAGCGCGTTCTCGCTCAGCACGCGCATGATCGCGTAGAACACGACCGCCGCGGTCGCCGACCAGATCGTTGCGACCGAGGGCGACTTGAAGCGGGGGCTGATGCGACCGAACGAGGCCGGCAGCGCGCCGTAGTGCCCCATCGCCAGCAGCGTGCGCGACGGCGAGAGCATCGTCGACTGCAGCGACGCGGCAGAGGACGACAGAATCGCGATGGACATCAGGATCGCGAACGGCCCCATGATCGGCTCCGACAGGATCGCGAAGATCGACTCCTGGTTCTCGGGGTTGCCGGCACCCAGCCCTTCGGTGCCGATACCCGCGTACGAGAGCGTGGCGACGGTCACGAGCACGTACAGTGCCATGATGACGACGATCGTGAGGATCGCTGCGCGACCGGGCGTGCGCTTCGGATCTTTGGCTTCCTCGTTCATGGTGATCACGGTGTCCCAGCCCCAGAACAGGAAGATGCAGAGCGAAACACCTGCCGCCAGCGCGCCGAAGCTCTCGGCCGCGAGCGGGTTGAACCACTCGGCTGTGATCGGCTCGTAGTCGTAGGCGTTTCCGCTACCGATCTGCACGAACGCCGCGACGATGAACCAGCCAAGCGCGATGAGCTGAAAGATGACCAGCCCCGTCTGCACGCGTTGCGTCGCCTCGATGCCGCGGTAGCTGATCCAGGCCGCCAGGAGTGTGAAGATCGCCGTGATGAGGATGTTGAGCCAGACAACGCGGGTCAGTGCCGCGATGTCCGGGTTGCCCGTGATCTGGGCGATCAGGATGAAGAGGAAGTCGACCGCGACCGCCGCCAGGTTCGACAGCACGAGGATCGTCGCGCTGATCAGCCCCCAGCCGGCCATCCAGCCGATCCAGGGTCCGAAGGCGCGCGTCGCCCAGGTGAACGACGTACCGGAGTCGGGCATCGCCCGGTTGAGTTCGCGGTACCCGAAGAGCACGAGCAGCATCGGGATGAATCCGATCAGCAGTACCGCAGGCACCTGCAGGCCAACGGCCGAGACGGTGGGGCCGAGTCCGGAAGTAAGGGTGTAGGCCGGTGCGATGCAGGAGATGCCGACGAATGCACCGCCGATGACACCGACTTTCGCGACCGAGAGACCCTTGCGGCTCAGGTCGGACGATTGCGGTGTCGCCGCCGTCCGCGTGGTTGAAGAACTCATCTGTTCGGGCTCCTTTGCCGGGTGGTTGTGGCGCTCAGCGCGTACGTCCGTTCGTTGCTGCGCGGTAGTCGCGCGGGATGACGATGAGCGCAGCCGAGGTGCTGCGCAGGAGTCGCTGGGCGACGCGGCCGATGAAGACTCGACCACGGGGTGCGAGCCGACTCGAGCCGATGAGCGCGAGTTCACCGTCGAGCCAGGTGGCGCGGTCGGCAGCTTCGTCGAGGTCGCCGCCCTCGACGATGTCGATGCTCGCGGTATCGGTTCCGAGCACCCGTCCGGCGCGATTGCCGAGCGCGTCTCCCCCGAAGCGCTCGGCCTCCGAGATCAGCCGATTGGACAGCCCGGAGCGGGTGTCCGTCGCAAGCAGTGAGAGGAGCCGCACGGGAACATCCAGTTCGTCGGCGAGTTCGACGGCGGTGCCGATAACGGCTTCTGCTCCGGGACGTGTCCCGAACGCAGCCGTCACCCTTGGCACAGTGCCCGTGAAACGGTAGCCGGCCGGAGCGAGGGCGACCGGTACCGGCGAGGAGTGCAGTAGGGCGTTCGCGGTGCGTCCGAGGGCGAACTGCTGCAGCAGCGCGCTCCTCCTCGCCCCTATGACGATCAGCTCTGCTGCGTGCTCGGCGGCGGCATCCAGAAGGCCCTCGGCCTGACTGGCCGCTGAGCGCACGCGGGTCGTCGCCGGAATGCCCTCGGGAACACGCTCGAGCGCAGCCCGCTCCCACTCACCGAGTCGCTGCTGCAGAATCGGATCCCCGCTTTGCAACGGCGTATACGGGCTCGCCTCCTGCAGCACGAAGGTGATGACGATCTCGGCATCGATGCCCGCTGCGATCATCGCCGCGAGCGCCAGCGATTCGAAGCCGCGCTCGTCTGCCGTGTAACCGACGA
>DXDC01000472.1 GCA_019115685.1 Candidatus Agrococcus pullicola | reverse complement strand
GTTGCGAATGCGAACGGAACCGTCCTGTGGCACTTGCCGCAACAGCAGGTCGAGATCTCGCGGCCCGTTGGTACCCACCTGGAAGTGATCCTCGCCCAGCCGCGCCACCGTCAGATCACTCAGCACGCCCCCGGTGCCGTCGAGCAACAGTGTGTAGGTGACGTAGCCCGGAGCACGGTCGAGCCGGTTGGTGGTGCGCGTCTGGAGGAAGTCGAGCGCCCCGGAGCCCGTGACTTCGACCTTCGCCAGCGGCGTCATGTCCACCATGGCGACGCCCTCCCGAGCCGCGCGCTGCTCTGCCAGCACGATCGGCGACCACCATTTGGATGACCATTCGTCTCGCAGCGGCGCGCTGCCGAGCGATTCGATCGCAGGCACTTCCGACAGCCTGTCGACCAGATCGGCGTTCGCCTCGTACCAGTGGGGCCGTTCCCAGCCCGACGCTTCCAAGAACATCGCACCGAGCTCCTGCTGACGCGAGTAAAACGGACTCGTGCGCAGCCCGCGGCACTGCTCCGACGGCTGCGCGGGGTGGATGATGTCGTACACCTCGCGGAAGTTCTGCGAGCTGCGGGCGCGCACATACGCCGGTGTCAGCGCGTGCGGTTCGAAGCGCGCGATGTCCGCCTGCCGCATATCGATCGATGGGCGCCCCTCGACGATCCATTCCGCAACGGCTCGGCCGACGCCACCGGAGTGCGTCACCCACACCGCCTCAGCGACCCAGAACCCAGCGACGGTGCGCGACGGGCCGACGACCGGCATCCCGTCGCTGGTGAAGAGGAAGAGCCCGTTGAACGCGTCGTCGACATCGACGTTCGCGAGTTCGGGGAGCAGTTCGATCGCTTCTCGATGCGGCCCTGCGAAATCCTCCCGAGTGAAGGGCTGCACCGACGGCATGACCTCCGCCTGGTCGTGACTGGCGATGTCATGCACGTCGACGGGGATGGCGCGGTGCCGGTACGAGCCGATGCCGTAGCGATCGTGATTCTGCCGGAAGTACAGCGAGGCATCCTGGTGCCGGAGGATCGGATGCTCGGTTTCTGTTGCAGAACCGGCCAACGATGGTACGGGCTCCGTCCAGGCAAGCTGATGTGCGAGCGGCTGCACCGGGATGGTCACGCCGACCATCTCGCCGATCGCCGGCCCCCAGATGCCGGCGCAGCACACGACGCGATCGGTTTCGATCCGGCCGCGCGTTGTGCCTACGGCCACGACACGGCCGTCTTCAACGTCTATGCCGGTGACTTCGGTATCACCCTGAAACGCCACGCCGTGCCGCATCGCCCCGCGCGCCATGGCTTCGACCGCTCGCACGGACTTGCCGACGCCGTCATCGGGCACATGAAGGCCGGCCAGGACACGATCGGGGTCGATGAGAGGTTCGTACGCGGCGACCTCACTCGGCGTGAGCAACTCCGGCTCGAGTCCCCACGCGGTCGCGAGGCCGTGCCGGCGGTGGAGTTCTCGTACTCGTTGCTGCGTGGTCGCGATTTCGATGCCGCCGACCGGCAGGTAGCACGGCTCACCGTCGAGCTCCAGGCTCCGCCAGAGATCCACCGTGACTCTGGCCAGTTGCGTCAGCGTTCGCGACGGGCTGGTTTGGAACACGAGCCCCGGCGCGTGCGACGACGAGCCTCCGGTGGCGAACAGTGGCCCGGCATCCACCACGAGTACGTCCGTGCAGCCGAGTTCCGCCAGATGGTACGCGGTGCTCGCGCCGACGACACCCGCACCGATGATGACGGTTCCTGCACTCGAGCGTTCCATGTGAACTCCACCGCTGCGTTCAGACCGCGGCGTCCAGCCCCTGTGCTTTCAACCTTTCGCGAGTATTCGGGTTCACCGAGGGCCGGAACGGCACTTCGACGATCTCCGCACGGATCGGCTCGCCCGTTACCTCCGCGTACTGCTCCGGCAGGTGCACCCAGTACTCCTCGCCCAGTGCTGTTCGTTCGACCGGCACGTGCGCGAGCGCAACGTTCGTCTCCAGCTCCGGCGAGTACCAGGGCGAGGTGACGTAGCCGACCGGGTCGGAATCGGCGGTGTCGCTGACGAGCCAGAAGTCGGGTGCGTAGTCGTCGATCGGGTTGCCGGCGAATTTCAGCCCGACCAGCTGGGTCCGGTACGGCGGAGTCCCGGCTTCGATCTGCTCGCGCGCGGCTTCGAGAGCCGTCTTGCCGATGTAGTCGGCCTCCTTCTTGCGGGGCACCTGATACCCGAGATTGACCTGAAAGGGCAGGGTTTCGTGATCCAGGTCCTGACCCCAGGACAGGATGCCCGCCGCAATCCGGCGGTGGTGCGCGGGCGCGACGACCCTCAGGTTGTGGGCTTCGCCGGCACGAAGCACCGCGTTCCAGAGGTCTTCCGCATACTTCGTCGCGTCATAGAGGTAGATCTCGTACCCCTTCTCCCCCGTGAATCCGGTCTGGGAGATGATCACGTCGCGGCCGTGCAACTGCGCTGCATAGAGGCCGTAACTCGGGATGTCCGCGGCCTCCCGACCGAACAGGTCGGAGATGAGCCCGTATGACTTGGGCCCCTGGATCTGTACCGGGGCGACGTCGATCTCATTGATCTCGACGTCGAAGCCTTTGCCGACGTTGACACCCTGCAGCCACTGCATCAGATCGCTGTCGGAGATCGAGAACCAGAACTCGTCCTCCGCTATCCGCAGGAGGACGGGATCGTTGAGAATACCGCCCTTCTGGTTGGTGAGAATGACGTATCGAGCGCGCATGACGGGGATCTTCGTCGCATCGCGCGTTATGACGAAGTTGACGAACGCCTCCGCTTCCGGCCCCTTCACCTGTATCTGACGTTCTACTGCGACGTTCCAGAGCGTCACGTCATTGACGAGTGAGTCGTACTCGACCGACATGCC
>DXDC01000471.1 GCA_019115685.1 Candidatus Agrococcus pullicola | reverse complement strand
GTGAACGAGAACAGCCTCGGGCGCGCGATCAGCATCAGCACGACAGCGCTGATCGCCAGCCGGCCGAGGGTGACCGACGCGGGGTCGGCTCGATCGAAGGTGCCCTTGCCGATGACCGACCCGAGCTGGACAGCACAGATCGCGGCGAGCACGAGGATGACACCGAAGAGAATGCTGGAGCGGTTCACACGACCATTCTGCCTCCGCGGACGCCGCGGACACGAACGAGTGCCGAGCGTTCCTCTTGTGCCCACCGCACAAGTGGGTTCGCGCGCCCCGGCCGCGGCTTGTGCTCCTCGACAGCGAACCGGACCGCGCGCCGATTTCGGCATACCTTGGCAGAAGAGACGATGGAGGAACTGTGCCGCGTATTGACGTTGAATGGCTAGGACGAGACCTGCTCGGACGGTGGTCGGAGCGCCGCCTGGCCGGGCGTGCGAAAGCCGCCGACCCGAAGTATCAGCGCATCCCGAACCAGACGATGGAGGAGCACCGCGAGCGCGTCTTCGAGCAGATGGGGCATCTGAGCGATGACGGTGCCGTGCGAGTCGCCTTCCCCGAGTCGGTCGGCGGCGCGAGCGACCACGGTGGGAACATCGCGGGCTTCGAAGAGCTCTTCCTCGCCGACCCCAGCCTGCAGATCAAATCCGGTGTGCAGTACGGACTCTTCGCGGCAGCGATCATGCACCTCGGGACGCAGGATCACCACGAGCGCCTCCTGCCGGGAGCGGTCGACCTGACGGTTCCGGGTGCGTTCGCGATGACCGAGAAGGGGCACGGTTCGGATGTGGCCTCCGTCGGCACGACGGCGACTTACGATGTCGACAGGGAAGAATTCGTCGTGCACACCCCCTTCCCGGGTGCCAAGAAGGAGTTCCTGGGCAATGCGGCGATCCACGGCAAGGCCGCTGTCGTCTTCGCGCAACTGATCACGCAGGGCGTGAATCACGGTGTGCATGCGTTCTACGTGCCCGTTCGGAATGACGCAGGCGAGCTGCTCGACGGTATCGAGTCGCACGACGATGGCTTCAAGAACGGCCTCAACGGCATCGACAACGGTGGGTTCACGTTCACGCAAGTGCGCATCCCCCGCAACAACCTGCTCAATCGCTACGGCGATGTCACTGCCGACGGCACCTACTCGAGCCCTATCGACAGCCCCGGCCGCCGGTTCTTCACCATGCTCGGCACGCTCGTGCAGGGTCGCGTCTCGCTCGACGGTTCTGCCGTCGTCGCGTCGAAGGCAGCCTTGTCGATCGCGATTCGCTACGCACTGCAGCGTCGCCAGTTCAACGCGTCGAGCGATACCCGCGAGGAGCTGCTGCTCGACTACCGCAGCCACCAGCGGCGCCTGTTCACGAGACTCGCGAAAACCTATGCGATGTCGTACGCGCACGAAGAGCTGCTGCACCACTTCCACGGCGTCTTCTCGGGCGAGGAGGACACTCCTGAAAACCGTGAAGACCTCGAAACACTCGCGGCGGGGCTGAAGTCGCTTTCGACCTGGCACGGGCTCGACACGCTGCAGGAATGCCGCGAGGCATGCGGCGGCGCCGGCTACATCGCCGAGAATCGTTTCGGGCTCTGGTACGAGGATCTCGACGTCTACACGACCTTCGAGGGCGACAACACGGTGCTGCTGCAGCTGGTCGGGAAGCGACTGCTCGGCGACTTCGCCAAGCAGTTCAAGGGTGCTTCCGCCGCTTCGCTCGCACAGTTCGCGGCGAAAGAGTTCGCTGGTCGCGCGGCCGCGCAGGTCGGCCTGCACGTCATGCGTCAGGACCTCCACGACTTCGGCAGCCCCGCGAAGGCCTCGCTCGAGCTGCGCAACACGAAGTTCCAGCAGGAGCTGTTCTCCGACCGTGTCGAGACCATGGTCGCTGATATCGCGTCGCGTCTTCGCAAGGCGCCTCGCGACGATCAGGCCAAAGCCGCGGCCATGTTCAACAACGAGCAGAATCAGCTGCTCGAAGCTGCGCGGGCCTGGACCGAGCTCCAGCAGCTGAATGCGCTGAACCGTGCGCTCGAGCGCATGGAGGGCGAGACGTTGCAGATCATGACGTACGTTCGTGACCTGTTCGCGCTCACCGTCATCGAGGAGCACGCCGGCTGGTATCTCGAAAACGGGCGCCTATCCGGTCAGCGTTCGAAGGCCGTCACCTCGACGATCGAGCGACTGCTCCAGCGCCTTCGTCCGCACGCGGCCGATCTCGTGGACGCGTTCGGCTACGGCGACGAGATCCTGCGTTCCCCGATCGCGACGGATGCGGAGGGCGAGCGCCAGCGCGACGCAAGCGAGTACTACGACCGCTTGCGCGCATCCGGAGAGTTTCCCGTCACCGAGAAAGAGTTGCGCGAGCGTGCGAAGCGTGAGGCGAAGGCAGCCGAGCAGGCCGAGGGGGCCGAGAGCGCCGCGGTCTAATCCTCCGACCTGCTCTCGCCTTCCCACGCGCCACTGCCGGGCGACCGAGAAGTTGACGCGTGAATGGGCGGTGTCGGTGGGGTGTTGTGGATACGGGATAGGACGGGGCCGCGGCGTGACAGGTGTCACGCGAGACTCGTGACGGAGCACTGCTGCACCGCGCACCCCCGTGCCGCACAATGGGTTGCATGAACGCTGCGACAGGAGCACCTCAGCCGACCGCCCCGTCAGGGATCAACCCAGCCCCGCGCTCGCTCGCGCCCGATCTCGCGCGCGGGCTGATGCTGATGCTCATTGCCGCGGCGAACGTGTCATGGTTTCTGTGGGGGCGAGAGGCGTCGGAGACGGGGCCGCATCTGCTCGACGGTTCGGTGCTAGATCGAGTCGCGCAGTTCGTCATGATCGTCACGGTGGATGGCCGCATCTACCCGCTGTTCGCCTTCCTGTTCGGCTATGGCATGGTGCAGTTCGTGCGCTCGCGGCTGGCCAGGAACGAGCCGTACCGGGAAGTCCGTCGGATGTTGCGACGCCGACACTGGACGATGCTGCTGCTGATAGGGCCGCTGCACGCAGCTCTGCTGTTCATGGGCGACATCGTGGCTGCGTACGGACTGGTCGCACTGATCCTGGTCGCCCTGTTCTTTGACCGGCAGGAGCGCACGCTCTGGATCTGCGTATGGATTCTGGTCGGTCTCTGGGCGCTCAATGCCGTCTCCTCGATCATCGGGGGTGTTGCCATGGCGGTGTTCTCGCCCGACTTGATCCCGCTCATGTCGAAGGGAATGCCCGATATTCAGGGTATGACCGTCGGGCAGGAGAACTACCTCTGGAGCATTGTCGGGCGCCTCGGCATGTGGGCTGCCGGAGGACTGCTGCAGGGCATCTTCAGCGCCGTGCCGATCACGATCCTGCTGGGATGGATAGCAGCACGCCGCGGCATCCTCGACGATCCTGCATCGCATAAGCCGCTGTTGCAGCGCGTGGCGCTGTTCGGCATCGCGATCGGCTGGATCGGCGGGCTGCCTTCAGCACTCACCCACATGGGGGTGTTGACTGTGCCTAGCTGGACGTTCGCCGGGCTCGACACGCTCTCGGGGGCTGCCGGAGCGCTCGGTTACGTCGCACTGTTCGGTCTGCTCGCGGCCCACTGGCAGACGACGCCACCGGCGCCGGTTCGCTGGATCGCCGCAGCCGGCAAGCGTTCGCTCACGTTCTACCTGTGGCAGTCGCTCATCTTCGCACCGCTGTTCAGCGCGTGGGGCTTCGGCATCGGCGGCACCGTCGGTACGGCGACGGCACTCGGCATCGCGATGCTCGTATGGCTCGCGTCGATTCCACTCGCGGTGCTGCTCGAGCGGAAGGGCGCTCGTGGTCCGGCGGAGGCCGTGCTGAGACGCATCACCTACGGACGCGGCGTTACAGCTAAGTCCAAGGGCTGACTGCACCGACCGAAACAAGCCTTCACGGGTCGTGAAGTGTTGCGGGATCGTGATGGGGATGAAACTGGGGAAGTCGACGGACTCGAGCAGCGCGACACATGTCTACGAGATCGCGAATCGCCTGGAGACTACCTTCCCGTATCTTGAGCAGGACTTCCGACATGCCGAGCTCGAGATCTTCCTCGTGTTCCGTTGTCTGCCTCGCGCCTTGGGGCGAAAAACGACGCGGCGTTACGCGAAAGCGGAGAACGTGCTGTATCTCGACATGACCTTCGCAGAGGAAGAGCTGCTTGGCCTGACGTGGAGCGATCAAGAGAGCGTTATCGCCGACGTGTTCTTCGCCTATCTCGAGGAGACCCTGCAGAAGTACAGATTCGCGGGTCTTGATGCTTCCCGATTTGTCAGCAGGTTCAGAGAGGTCGCCCGCGAACAGGGTTGGGGACATCGATGACCGGATACTCGACCATGAAGCGCGACAAATCGCTCGGCGGTCGGAGCCTGCCAACGGGTCATTCGCCCAGATAGTCTGACGCTATGAGCATCCCCAGTTATCGACTCAATGACGGCTACGAGATTCCCGGCATCGGTTTCGGCACTGCCGGGCTCCTCGAGGAAGACGGCTACCGTGCCGTGCGGAGCGCGATCGACGTCGGCTACAGGATGATCGACACGGCAATGCGCTACGGCAACGAAGTCCCCGTGGGCAGGGCGATTCGCGATGCGGTGGCCGCGGGAGATGTGACCCGCGACGAGATCACGCTGATCTCGAAGCTCCCGGGTCGCGACCACGGCTACGATGCGGCCCGCGCATCCATCGAGGGGTCGCTGGAACGGCTGGGGCTCGAGCGGATCGACATGTACCTGATCCACTGGCCGCTGCCTCGCTTGAACGAATACGTGAACTCGTTCAAGGCCATGATCGACGCCCGCGCGGACGGGCAGATCGGCAGCGTCGGCGTCTGCAACTTCACACCCGACTACCTGCGTCGCCTTATCGCCGAGACAGGTGTGACACCCGCCGTGAACCAGATTCAGGTGACGCCCGACCTGCCGCGCAGTGACTGGCGAGAGGTGCATGCCGAGCTCGGCATCGTGACCGAGGCGTGGAGTCCGCTCGGCGGGCTGCACGGCATCGGCGATGACACGAAAGAGGTCTTCACCGGCATCGCTGAGGAGCACGGTGTCGGGTTCGGCCAGGCAATGCTGCGGTGGCACACCCAGCAGGGCACCGTGCCCGTCGTGAAGTCGGGCAACCCCGACAGGCAGCGCGAGAACCTCGACGTGTTCGGTTTCGATCTCACGGATGCCGACTTCGAGCGAGCAGCGACGCTCGCGAAGCCCGTGCATCCCGACTGGGACCCGGAAACCCACGAGGAGTTCTAGACGGCTGCCCCTTCATTCCTGCGCGCGAGATCGCGGCGAGCGGTCGTGGGATTCGGCAAACGCCTACCGAGCACGCTGCTGAATAGGCTTCTCCCGAATCGCCAGAGCCGCCCGATTCGGGAAATGCCTACCCAGCACGCAGCTGAATAGGCGTTTCCCGAATCGTGTCGGGTCGCGAGACTAGCCGCGTCCCGTCTGTGGCTCGGCGGAGTCTGTCGACGAATCGCCGTCCACTGCCCCGGCATCCTCGGCGGCAACCTCCACCGGTCCGGTGCCCGGGTGTCGGCGCTCAAGGCGTTCGCCCTCGACATCGACGTTGGGCATGATGCGGTCGAGCCACTTCGGCAGCCACCAGGCCGACCTGCCCATCAGGTGCATGATCGCCGGGATCAGCAGCAGCCGCACCACGAACGCATCGAACAGCACACCGACCGCAAGACCGAAGCCCATCAGCTTGATCATGGCCGAGTCGCTGAAGACGAAAGCGCCGAACACCGAGATCATGATGATCGCGGCGGTGATGACAACGGCACGACCGTTCTTGAGGCCCAGCTGTACCGACGTGCGCGCCTCGTTGCCGTGCGCATACGCCTCGCGCATGCCCGAGGCCACGAAGAGCTGGTAGTCCATCGCGAGCCCGAACAGGATGCCGATCACGATCGTCGGGGCGAAGCTCAGAATCGGCTCTGGCGAGTGGACACCGAGGACGCCGCCCAGCCACCCCCACTGGAAGACAGCCGTGATGGCTCCGAAAGTCGCGAACAGCGACAGGATGAAGCCGAGCGTCGCCGTCAGCGGCACCAGCAGCGACCTGAAGACGAATACCAGAATCACGAACGACAGGCCGACGACGAGCGCGAGGTAGCCGGGAAGCGCGTCCGCGAGTTTCTCGGAGACATCGATGTTGCCGCTCGCGCTGCCCGCGACGCCCAGCTCGATCTCGCCGTCGAGCGGTGAGAGATCGCGCAGGTCGTGCACGAGGTTCTCGGTCGATTCGGCCGACGGACCCTCTTCGGGAATCACTTGGAACGCCAGCACGCTGTTGTCCTCGTTCGTGGCGATCGGCGCGACCGCGTGCACGGCATCCCGCTCGGCGATCTGCTCGGCGATATCCAGCTGCTGCGATACGAGGTCGTCTTCGCTCACTGCCGCCGGAGCGTCGGCGACCACGAGGAGCGTGCCGTTCATGCCCGGCCCAAACTCCTCCTCGATCGCGACGTAGGCGCGGTACTGCGTGGAGTCCTGCGGCTCGGATGCGCCGGTCGGCATGCCGAGGCGCATCGACAGCGCCGGGATCGCGATGATGAGCAACAGCACGATCGCGGCCACACCGGTCAGGACCGCGCGCAGGTTGCCCATCGGCTTCACCTGCGATGCAGAAGCGCTGCCGCCGTTCGAACCGATGCGCTCGCGCTCCCGCTTCCCGAGCGCGCGCATCCCGATCAGTCCCAGGAACGCTGGGGTCAGTGTCGTCGCGATGAGCACCGCGATGAGCACCCCGAACGCACCGACAGACCCCATGAGCCCCAGGAAGCCGAGGCCGCTGACGTTCAATGCGAGCAGCGCCACGATCACGGTCGCACCCGCGAACACGACAGCGTTGCCGGAGGTGCCGTTCGCGAGCCCGATCGATTCGTGCAGGTCGTAGCCGTCCTTCAGCTGCCGTCGATGGCGGTTGATGATGAACAGCGAGTAGTCGATGCCGACCGCGAGACCGAGCATGACACCGAGCACCGGGGTGACCGACATCATCTCGATGGCGCCCGAGAGTGCGAGCGCTGCGGTGGTGGCGACGCCGACGCCGATGACGGCAGACAGGATGGGGATGATCGCCGGCAGCAGCGTGCGCATCAGGATGAGCAGCGCGATGAGTGCGATCGCAACTCCGACGATCTCGCTCGGCCCGAGAATCTCAGGGATCTCCATCGTGAGTTCTTGCGAGAAGTCGACGGTCACGCCGTCCGGTAGGCCGTGTGCGATGAACTCCGTGACTGCCTCGCGAACCTCGGGTGTCACGTCGAACAGCGAGTCTTCGAAGACGATCGCGCCGACGGCTGTGCTGCCGTCCTCGGACACCTGGCGAATGCCGTTGGCCAGGTCGAGCAGAGCACTGCCGTCCTCCAGCATTGCGAGCCCTGATTCGTAGTCCGCTTCACCCTCTTCGAGCTCGGTCCGAGCGTTGTCCAACTGCTCCTGCTGCTGGTCCAACTGCTCCTGCCCCCGGTCGAGCTGCTGCTCCTGGCCGACGATTTCGGGGTTGGTCGATGGGTCGACGCCCATCGCCTCCATTTGCTCTTTCGCCTGCTCGAGCTGCTCGCGGCCCTGGTCCAGTTCCGACTGTGCCTGATCGAGCTGCTCCTGGCCGTTGTCCAGCTCCTCGCGCCCTTCATCCAGCTGCGTGCGGGCGTCCTCGAGCTCGTCGCGTCCGTCTTCGAGCTCCTGGCGCTGCTCTTCCAGTTGCTGCTGTGTGGCGAACGGGTCGACCGCATCCTCGACTCCATCGAGTTCTGCCGCGTCGTCGAGCAGCGTCGCGAGCGCATCCCGTTGCTGGTCGGTGAATTCGCCACCGTCTTCGGTCTGGAACACCACCGACCCGGTGCCGCCTGCCGATTCCGGAATCTCGTCGGCCAGCCTGTCGGTGACCCGCGTGGTTTCCGTGCCGGGAATGTTGACCGTGCCGACGAGCGTACCGCTGAAAGCGAAATACGCGCCGACGCCGAGCCCGAGCAGCACGAGCCAGGATGCGATGACGACCCATGCGCGCCTGGCGGAGGCGCGGCCGAGACGGTAGAGGAATTCTGCCACGATGGCCCTTTCGGTCAGCGGGGATTAGTGAGAGATCTGGGGTTCTGATGCCGTCGGCCAGGTGGCCGTGACTCTCGCGAGCAGTTCGCCGAAGCGCTCGCGGGATTCCGGTGTCAGAACCGTGTCGGTTTCGCGCGCCCAGTGCCGTGCAGCGGTCGATACGCCGCTGATGACCTGGGCTACGGCGACTTCGGCGTCGAATTCGTCGAGGTCGCTGGATGCGCGGACGATCTCGCCAATGAGTTCGTCGCCGGTACGGCTGAGTGTCGCGTGGAAGAGCTGGTCGGTGTGGCCGATGACGCCAGGGTCGGTGCCGAGGCTCCTGGCGAAGAATGCGATCGTGTCGAGCAGGTCGGGGCCCTCGAGTGTCCGTAGGCCGGCGTCGAACAGTGACTCTCGGGTTACGGGAGGCTCGATGCCGTGGATGACTTCACCGAATCGATCGACGAAATGGCGGAGCCTCGCCGATGCGAGTGTGATGAGCACTTCGTCGAGCGACGTGAAGTGATTGAAGATCGTGCGGCGTGACACGTCTGCCTTCGCGGCGAGCTCATCGACGGAGAAGAGGGCGGAACGCTGCTGGGCGACCAAGTCTTCCGCTGCCTGCAGTATCTGTTCGCGGGATCGTTGTTTCTGGGCTTCCCGGCGATCCTGAACCGGTGGTCGAGTGGTCGAGTTCGAGTCGTCGTTGGAGCTCGCTGCGGAGGTGGGAGTCGACTCGATCACGTGAATACACTAAGTGCAACGTTGCACTAAGTGCAATCAAGATGCGCTTTCGATTTCCTATGGTTCCGTGGGCAAGTCCTCGCTACGAGAGCGCATCAATCACGGACAGCGGCGGTCGCCTCGATCTCGACCAACTGGTCGTCGTAGCCCAGCACCGTAACGCCCAGCAGCGTGCTCGGCACGTCGTGGTTGCCGAACGCCGCTGCCACGACATTCCACGCCGCCACGAGATCCTCCTGGCGCGATGACGCCACGAGCACGCGCGTCGAGATCACATCACGGATACTCGCCTCTGCCTCCGCGAGCGCAATCTCCATGTTCTCGATGCACTTCGCCGCTTGGCCGGCGAAATCGCCGATAGCGGCGGTCGAACCGTCGAGGTTCAACGGGCAGGAGCCGGCGAGAAAGACGAATCGAGCATCCTTCGGTGCGGTGGCGGCGTAGGCGTACTGCGCGCGATCGCTGAGGTCTGCGGAACGGATGAGCTGAACTGCCGAATCCATGCCTCCATACTTTCATACTTTCCTGCGTGCAGCGGGTACCGCATCCTCCTTTCGAACGAGGTTGCTGCGAGGAGGCTATGCTGCGAAGTCCGCGGCCCGCTGCGTCGCCAGATCGAGGAAGAGCCTGTGGAGTCGATCCTCGCCCGTGATCTCCGGGTGGAACGTCGCCGCCACGAGACGCCCCTGCCGTACCGCGATCGGCTGCCCTTCGTGGCGGGCGATGGTCTCGACACCCGGCCCGACGTCCTCGATGATCGGCGCACGAATGAACGCTGCGCGCATCCGATCGCCCGGGGCGCCATCGACGCTCAACTCAGTATCCGCCTCGAACGACTCCAGCTGCCCTCCGTAGCCGTTGCGGCGCACCGTGACGTCCAGCCCGCCCACTCGGTCGAAACCGGCAAGGGCATCCGCATCGAGCACGCGGTCGGCGAGGAGAATCAGACCAGCGCAGGTCCCCAGCACGGCGAGCCCGGCATCCACACGTTCGCGCACTGCGGGCAAGAGCCCCGTCGAAGCGGCAAGCCATGCGATCGCGGTGCTCTCGCCACCCGGAATGACCAGCGCGCTCAGCCCATCCAGTTGCGCGGGCCGGCGCACCGGGGCCACCGATGCCCCGAGCCCGGTCAGCAGTCGTTCGTGCTCTGCGACCGCGCCCTGCAGTGCGAGGATGCCGACGCGAGTGTTCACCAGCCGCGCTCGGCCAGGCGGTG